>USSL01000036.1 GCA_900557175.1 uncultured Eubacteriales bacterium | reverse complement strand
GAATTTCCAACGTTCTGTCTTCTATTGGCTTTGAAAATGAAGATGCAGATACACGGATTGATAAAAACGGAAATTATAAACTGGGTATTTTGGAAGGTACGGTTACTGGCGGGTATCGGGCGCGTTTTATTGGTGCGCGCGCAAGGGAACGCTATAAATTGGAGCAAATAGAAATTTTGGAGTGTTTATGCAGGAATAAAAAAACAGAAATTGCTGTGATAGAAACAAATTTTCAAAAAAACAAACAGAGATCAGAAATACTTGAAAATGAGTGGGCTGATTTTCCATCAGAAAATGATTTAAAAACAGCTTCAAAAGCTTTGGCAGATAGTGAATATGGATTGGAACTTGCTATAAAGCGCGTGGGCAGCCAACAGATTTTAGTTGAAAATGAACGAAAAACATTAGATAAAATACGGTTGAAAGTCAGGGAATTGTGTGAAAAATGTTATTTGCTGCCGAGAATGGATGTTTTTGTAGAGGCACTTAAAGCACTTCGAAGTTATAATGAACTATTTTCAAAGCTTCAGATTGTATTTAGTCAGTATAAAAGCAGTTGCCGTTATGTGACAGATCAGTCAGAGTACATTGAAGAAATTGAAGCTGATTTGGAGGCGATACGATATGACCTGAGTCGGATTTTACAAAAAATCCGGGAACTTGCGGCACTTTTGGATTCTGTCAAAACACAGCTGGAAATGACGGATTATGAAGAAATTAAGGAAAGGCTTGATTATTGCATAAAACAGCTGGAGGTGCTTCCGGGAATGAGGGAAAAAAGTATCGGAAAGCAGAGCAGACTTTCAAAAGAAGCGGATATTCTCTCAGAAAAAATCAATGAAAATGAAAACAAACAGAAAGTATTTTCTGATAAAACAGAAAGATACCGGAAAATCTTTGAGCAGGAATACCGCCTGGGTTATGTGCATATTCAAGAGGAAGCAGGAGAGTTACAATATATAGCAGAAAAAATTTGCTCTCAGTTTGCCGGAAGCTTCGGAAATAAAAAACAGAGTGATATTTTTGGTAATTTACAGGCAGTTTATCATCAAAATAGAGGATGTCTTTTGGATTATCAGATGACACTTGTTTCTCTGTTTTCGGAATTGGATGAAGGAAATGAATTTTTAGATATGAGTGCAAAACGAATTGATATTATGGCAAAATACAGAGGTGTACAGGTGAAATTCAAGGAACTTTTAGAAAAGCTTTCTGAAGATGTACAGGAGAAAATAAAGATTATCAGCGATCGTGACAGGGAGTTGTTTGAAGATATTTTAGCCAATACAATAAGCAAAAAGATTCGTACAAAAATTCAGGCAAGCCGACGTTGGATAGATAAGATGAATATGCTTATGGATTCTATGGAGACATCAAGCGGCTTGAAATTGAGCTTGAAATGGAAACAGAAAAGGGCGGAAACAGAAGAACAGCTTGATACACGTATTTTGGTAGAACTTATGCAAAAAGATGTAGAAATTATGCGTCCTGAGGAGATTGACAGTTTGGCAAAACATTTTCGCTCAAAAATTGAAGAAGCAAGGAAGATTTCGGGAGAAACAGGGGCTGTGCAGTCTTTTCATGCGGTCATGAAAGAAGTGTTGGACTATAGGAAATGGTTTGAATTTCAGCTTGAGTGTCAAAAGAGTGGTGAGAAGAAGAAAGAACTGACAGACAGGGTATTTTTTACATTCAGCGGCGGTGAGAAGGCAATGGCGATGTATGTGCCTTTATTTTCGGCTGTCGTTGCTAAATATGCCGGTGCGAGAAGTGATGCTCCAAAGTTAATTTCTTTGGACGAAGCTTTTGCGGGGGTTGATGAAACGAATATACGGGATATGTTCAGACTTATGGTTGAATTTGAGTTTAATTTTATGATTAATTCTCAAATTTTGTGGGGTGATTATGATACAGTTCCGGCATTAGCTATTTATCAGTTGATTCGGCCTGAAAATGTAAAATTTGTTTCCGTTATCCGTTATCTTTGGAATGGGAAGCAAAAGCTTATAGTGACATAGGAGAATTATGAAAGAAAAAGAAGAAAAAATAGAAGTGTGTCTTGCTTATTTTCGGATGCGGCCGGTATATCATAAACTTTTTATAAAATTAAGAGAAAAATATGCAAGTCTGGGACATATGGGCGGTACGGTGACTCTTTATGGACTTACACGGGAGGAAAAGAGCGAACTTGGCGGATTTTTCCGAAAAGATTATACAGAAAATAAAACGGTAACTATCCCAGTGGCATTTTTTGAAAAACGGCTTAATGAAAGCCGATTTTCCGGTATTTCAGTCAAAGAAGTTCTTGAAGCCTATTTTGGTGAAAATCTTACTGTGAAAAAAGAAGAAAAGCAAAAATCCAAAGAGCATCAAAAGCAATATTTTGAAGAAATTTTATTAGAATATCGTGAAAATCCTGCGGCAGAGTGGGTAGATGCTGTTTTGGAAAATAGAAGTGAAGGTTATGAAGTTTTAATTCGGCAATATAAAGAAGATAAGGATAAACTTAGAGAAACTTTAAAAAATTTGTTTGAAGCGGCAAGAAGAATTCAAATACAAAGTGAACGGCAGATGCTTCCTGTATTTGCGGCGTCAGTGAGTGGTAATCCGCATTATTTTGATTATGGTACGCCGGCAGAAAAACTGTTGATGCTGTTTTTAAAGACAATTTTTGATGAAAGCAATCATGTGCTTTCGGAAGCAGAGGAAAAAAGCCGTCTTATGTACAAAGCTGGTATTTTGAAAGATGATTTATCAAATGAAGTACTTATTTATGGTTTTCGGGCGTGGAAACAAAATCAATGTATTCACGAGGGTATCGAAGGGTTTTTTAAAGAAAAAGAGCCGTTGCGCCTGACGCTGCGCATATTGGGAAGAATCAGTACAGTCGAGGCGGCGAAGAAGAACATCTATGTTGTTGAAAATCCTGCCGTTTTTTCGTCAATCATCAATAAGGAAGTATGCTGTTCAGCTGTATGCACAAATGGACAGCCCAGACTTGCAGCGCTTTTGTTTTTGGATGCTCTTAAGGATAAATATAATTTTTTGTATGCCGGGGATTTTGATCCAGAAGGGCTTTTAATTGCTCAAAGATTAAAAGAAAGATATGGAAGTTCGCTTAAATTTTGGCAATATGAGAAAAGATGGTATGAGCAATATATATCGGATGTGGTTTTGAGTGAAAGTCGTTTGAAAAAACTGGATAAGATTTACATGAAAGAACTTTTGGAAATAAGAGATTGTATGCGCTTTAATAAAAAAGCAGCTTACCAGGAATCTATGCTGGAAGTTTATAAAATTATCGATGAGTAATGAGGTGAAGGTTTTGTCGGAATAAGTTTTTTGACGGGGTCTTTTCATAGTGTAATTTTCGGCATATGTCGCTAATGGATGAAAGTTTCTTTTGCGCTTAAAGACAAAATGCTATAAATTTTGAATGTATTTGTCATATAGTGTCGAATATGACTATAAAAAATGTGCAAAAAAACACAGAAAGTTCATATCTATGATTAAAATTACCAATAAAATCTTAAAAATTCGAATGTGAAGCAAAAAATATTCTATGTAATCCGTGAAAAATATTTTATATAATAACAACATCAACGGCGACATAAGACAAGTTGCCCAAAAAGAGAAGGGAGATTTCTTATTATGAACAAAAAAGGTATGAACAAGAAGATTGCTTTATTAGCAATGGCAGCAGTCATGGGCTTATCTGTAACAGCTTGTGGCGGTGGCTCATCAGAAACACAGGGTGATTCTAAGGCACCGGCTGACAGCAGTGCTCCGGCAGAGTCAGAAGCAGGCGGAGAAGTTGCTAATAAAGATAAACCATTAGTATGGTTCAACCGTCAGCCATCCAACAGCTCAACAGGCGAACTTGATATGAATGCTTTGAATTTCAACGGCAATACATATTATGTAGGTTTCGATGCAAATCAGGGTGCTGAACTTCAGGGAACAATGGTTAAAGAATACATCGAAAAGAATATTGATACAATCGACAGAAACGGTGACGGTGTGATTGGTTATGTTCTTGCAATCGGTGATATCGGACATAATGACTCAATCGCCCGTACAAGAGGTGTTCGTAAGGCACTTGATACAGCTGTAGAAAAAGATGGCGCAATCAACAGTGAACCGGTTGGAACAAACGGTGAAGGCGCATCTACAGTTGTAAAAGATGGTAAACTTGAAGTGAATGGCAAATCCTATACAGTACGTGAGCTTGCATCACAGGAGATGAAGAACTCAGCAGGTGCTACATGGGATGCAGCAACAGCAGGTAATGCTATCGGTACATGGTCAGCATCATTCGGCGATCAGATTGATGTTGTTGTTTCTAACAATGATGGTATGGGTATGTCAATGTTTAATGCATGGTCAAAGGATAACAAAGTGCCTACATTCGGTTATGATGCAAACAGTGATGCTGTTGCAGCAATCGCAGAAGGCTACGGCGGAACAATCAGCCAGCATGCAGACGTACAGGCTTACTTAACACTTCGTGTACTTCGTAATGCACTTGATGGTGTTGATATTGACACAGGTATCGGTACAGCCGATGACGCAGGCAATGTACTTACACCGGATGTATTTACATACAACGAAGAACAGCGTTCTTACTACGCATTAAACGTTGCTGTTACAGCAGATAATTATCAGGATTTCACAGACTCCACTAAGATTTATGAGCCTGTATCAAAACAGCTTGATGAGAGCAAACATCCTAAGAAGAAAGTATGGCTGAACATCTACAATGCAGCAGATAACTTCTTAAGCGCAACATACAAACCGTTACTTGAAAACTATGATGATGTACTTAATCTTGAAGTTGAATACATCGGTGGTGACGGACAGACTGAATCTAATATCACAAACCGTCTTGGAAATCCAAGCGAGTATGATGCTTTCGCAATCAATATGGTTAAAACAGATAATGCAGCTTCCTATACAGCATTACTTAGTCAGTGATAATTATTGAAGTTAAGCAGGCTATCGGGGAGAGATTCTCCCCGATAACCTCTTTTTTTTGGAAACTTGAAAATCAGCATACTTAAATAGGGGTAAGAATCATGGCAGATAAGAAAGATGATGTTGTCTTATCGATACGCGGTATGAGTAAATCCTTCGGACGTAACCGGGTGCTTGATCACATCAATCTTGATGTGAAGAAAGGTACGGTTATGGGCCTTATGGGAGAGAACGGCGCCGGTAAGTCAACAATGATGAAGTGCCTTTTCGGTACTTATCAGAAAGATGAAGGAACGATCTTCCTCGACGGCAGAGAAGTAAGTTTCTCAGGACCGAAAGATGCGTTGGAAAACGGTATCGCAATGGTTCATCAGGAATTAAACCAGTGTCTTGAGAGAAATGTTGTTGACAATTTATTCCTCGGACGTTATCCGGTAAATTCCGTCGGCGTTGTCGATGAAGGCAGAATGAAAAAAGAAGCTTCTGAGCTTTTCAGAAAATTAGGCATGACTGTCAATTTAAGCCAGCCGATGCGAAATATGTCTGTTTCACAGAGACAGATGTGCGAGATTGCAAAAGCAATTTCATATAATGCAAAGGTCATCGTTTTAGATGAGCCGACTTCCTCACTGAATGTTCAGGAAGTTAATAAGCTTTTTGAAATGATGCGTATGTTAAAATCACAGGGGATTTCCCTGATTTATATTTCACACAAGATGGATGAGATTTTTGAAATTTGTGATGAAATATCCGTGCTTCGTGACGGTAATCTTGTAATGACAAAGAAGTCCGAAGATACAAATATGAACGAATTGATTTCGGCGATGGTAGGCCGTTCTCTTGACAATAGATTCCCTCCGGTAGATAACGAGCCTAAGGATGTTATCTTATCGGTGAAGCATTTGTCCACAAAATTTGAACCGCATCTTCAGGATATTTCTTTTGACGTAAGACAGGGCGAGATATTCGGCCTTTACGGTCTTGTCGGTGCAGGACGTACAGAGCTTTTGGAGACGATTTTCGGTGTCCGCACAAGAGCTGCCGGACGTGTTTATTTCAATGATCATCTTATGAACTTTACGAGTGCAAAAGAAGCGATGGAGCATGGCTTTGCGATGATCACGGAGGAACGTAAGGCAAACGGACTTTTCTTAAAGGGCGATTTGACTTTTAATACGACGATTGCCAACCTGGATAAATATAAATCCGGTATTGCTCTTTCAGATGCCAAGATGACAAAGGCAACAGCTAATGAAATTAAAGTTATGCATACAAAATGTATGGGCCCGGATGATATGATTTCAAGCCTTTCAGGCGGTAATCAGCAGAAGGTTATTTTCGGTAAATGGCTGGAGCGTGATCCGAAAGTATTTATGATGGATGAACCGACAAGAGGTATTGATGTCGGTGCTAAATATGAGATTTATGAACTGATTATAAAGATGGCAAAAGCCGGCAAGACAATTATTGTTGTTTCGTCGGAGATGCCGGAGATTCTCGGTATTACAAACCGTATCGGCGTTATGTCCAACGGACGTCTGGCAGGTATCGTTGATACAAAGAAGACAAATCAGGAAGAACTTTTAAGACTTAGTGCAAAATACCTATAATTAAGGGAGAATGATGGATATGGCAAACAGTAAGATTCTTACGGCTGAGCAGGAAATGAAGCTGCGCCAGCCAATAGAGGATTATGTCGGTAAAATTCAGGAGAAGATTGACGGCTTAAGAGCAGATGGTACAGATAAAGTCATTGAACTCCAGAATGAAGTAGACAATATTAAAAAAGAGCGCACACTCACAAAGGAAGAAAAAGCAAACCGTATTGAGGCAGTGCGTAAAGAAATTGAGAAAGCAAAAGCAGTTGAAGCTAAAAATAAAGATGAAGTTTCAAAGCTTATCGCAGATGCTGAAAATTATTTGAAGGCTCATTTTGATAAGGAATACTTTGCGCCGGTTAAAGAAAGCTGTGCTGCAGAGAAAGTACAGGCTCAGGAAAAGTGCAAAAATAAACTTGCAGAGCTTGAAAAGGAACATCAGGCAGCAATATCTAAGCTTACTGACCATCAGGAAATCAAAGATGAAAAGTATGTTTATAAAAACAGACGTTTTGATGCTAAGGTAGAGCTTGACAAAGATTTACAGCAGATTAAAGACAGACGTCATGCAGCGTACAGCTACAGATATCATCTGATTGACCTTTTGAGAATGTCAAAGTTTACATTTGTGGAGACAAGAGCTCAGAAGTGGGAAAACTATAAATATACATTTAATTTAAGAAACTTCCTTCTTCAGAATGGTCTTTACATTGCAATTATCATTGTTTTCATCGCGCTTTGTATTATTACGCCGATGGTTAAAAACACATCATTGCTTACATACAATAACGTTTTGAATATTTTCCAGCAGGCATCGCCGAGAATGTTCCTTGCACTTGGTGTTGCAGGGCTGATTCTTCTTACAGGTACAGACCTTTCAATTGGCCGTATGGTTGGTATGGGTATGACTGTAGGTACGATTATTATGCATCAGGGTCCGAATACAGGTTCCGTATTTGGTCATGTATTTGACTTCTCAGGAATGTCTGTCGGCGCAAGAGTTGTATTTGCACTTGTAATGTGTATCGTTTTATGTACAATCTTTACAACAATCGCAGGCTTCTTTACAGCGAAGTTTAAGATTCATCCATTTATTACAACAATGGCAAACATGCTTGTTATTTTCGGTCTTGTAACTTATGCGACAAAGGGTGTATCCTTTGGTGCGATTGAGTCTGCAATTCCAAACATGATTATTCCGAAAGTGAACGGCTTCCCTACAATTATTCTTTGGGCAGTGGCAGCAATTATTGTTGTATGGTTCATTTGGAATAAGACAACATTTGGTAAAAACTTATATGCTGTCGGCGGAAATCCTGAGGCAGCAGCAGTTTCAGGTATCTCTGTAGTAAAGGTAACTGTCGGTGCTTTCGTTCTTGCCGGTATTCTTTACGGCTTCGGTTCATGGCTTGAATGTGCTAGAATGTTCGGTTCAGGTTCAGCAGCTTACGGACAGGGCTGGGAGATGGATGCCATCGCAGCCTGCGTTGTCGGCGGTGTGTCCTTCACAGGTGGTATCGGTAAGATTTCAGGTGTTGTTGTCGGTGTTATTATTTTTACAGCATTGACATATTCCCTCACAATTCTTGGTATCGATACAAACCTTCAGTTCGTATTCTCAGGTATCATTATTCTTATTGCAGTCATTCTTGACTCTCTGAAATACGTTCAGAAAAAATAATATGGAAATTTTTAAAAGGTCAGATTTCATGTCTGACCTTTTTTTTAATGTTAATGTTTGGTATAATGAATGCAAAACATTTGCACAGGGGAAGATAAAGATGGAAAAATATACAGTGCTTTTAGTGGATGACGAGGAGGATGTCATTCAGGTCATTATGAAAAAGGTGAATTGGGAGGCTATTGGCTTTTCAGTGATCGGCTATGCCGGAAACGGCCTTAAGGCGTTGGAACTTGTGGAAAAGTTCCAGCCGGACGTTGTGATGACAGATATTAAGATGCCGTATATGGACGGTATGGAGCTGGCGAGGCGCATTAAGGAAGAATATCCGGCGACAAAGCTTTTAATCTTTACCGGTTTTGATGAGTTTGAATATGCGAAAGCGGCGGTACATCTTGAAGTGGAGGAGTATATATTAAAGCCGGTGAATTCGGCGGAGCTGACGAAGGTATTTACAAGACTCAGAGAAAAGCTTGATAAGGAAATCAACGAAAAGAGAGATACGCAAATCTTGCGTCAATATTATATGGAAGCGCTGCCGGTGCTTCAGGCAAATTTTTATACGACATTGATTGAGGGCAGGATTTCTGAGGATATGCTTGATAAATATATATCGGATTATCAGATTTATTTTACAGGGCCTTTTTATGTCTGCCTTGTGATTCATACGTCGGCGAGAAATATACCGGCACATATGAATCAGCTGCTTCTCGCGACATCTGTTGAAAAGCAGGCCGGCGAGTATTTTGGACGTCGCTGGCAGCCAAAGGTTTTTTCTTATCTTGGAAAGACGGTGATGATTGCCCAGCTGGAAAGTATAGCTGCAGTGACAGAACTGACAGATGACTGTGACCGTTTCTGCCGCTATGTTCAAAGGATGATCGGTGCAGTGGTCACTGTCGGTATCGGTCATGTATGCAGAAACATTTTAGAACTGGCGTCTTCTTACAGAGGGGCAAGAGAAGCTGTTTCTTACAGAGTCATTTATGGCTCGGCAAAGGCAATTAATATCGAAGAAATTGAACCGTCCAAGCCGGAAAAAGCAGCGCCGGTCAATGATGCGTATCTTACCCGGCTTTTTAAAGACATACGTCTTGGTTCGCAAAAGGATATTGAGGCGGCGGTAGATGATTATATGAATCATATGTCGGTGACTTCAAAATCGCTTCAGCAGCATCAGCTTGATATTATGGAGCTTTCCAGCGCGCTTTATCGTTTTGCCTCAAATAATGACATTGACGATAAGGATTTTGCTGTAGATATGAAGGAAATTTACGGCAGTATGATGAGCATGGATCCGGTGACGTTAAAAAAGCGTCTTTTGGATATCAGTCTTTTGTTTCATGAGAAGCTTATCAGTGCCCGCAATAAGTCAACGCGCTCCTTTGTGCAGAAAGCACAGGAATATGTCAAAAGTCATTATGGAGATGAGTCGCTGTCTTTAGACACAATATGCGAGGCGCTTGGCGTATCTAATGCGTATTTTTCAACGGTGTTTAAAAAAGAAACGGGAGAATCGTTTATTAGTTATTTGACGGATTATCGGATGGATATTGCTTCAAGGCTGCTTATTGCAACAAATGATAAAAGCTATATGATTGCAAAGCGTGTCGGCTATACAGATCCGAATTATTTTAGTTATGTTTTTAAGCGCCGGTTCGGTGTGTCGCCGTCAAAATACAGAATGGAGTATTCGAAAAGTGAAAAATAATTATTTTAAGCGGCTGAAAAATATAAAACGGCTGAGCGATATAAAGCCGATGGGGATGCAGCCGACGCTGATGATCGCGTTCTCGGTGATTTCGATTACGATGATGCTTATTCTTGGTACAGTGATGTATTTCAGATTTTCTGCGGTATCCAGGAAAGAAATTACACAGAGTACGCAAAAGCTGATGGAGCAGACCGGAGAAAATCTTGAGGATTATCTGATGAGTATGCGCCGGATATCAGATACGGTTTATTATAATATTATTAAAGAAAATGATTTTTCAAGTAAAAATAAGGATATTCAGCGGAGCATGAATCTTTTGTATGAGGCCAACCGGGATAATTTAAGAAGTATTGCTGTTTATAACAGCTACGGCAGCCTTATTGCGGCAGAGCCTTTAACATCGCAAAAAGAAGATCCGGATGTCACGGGGCAGGCATGGTATAAGCAGGCTGTCAATGAGATGGAAAATATGCATTTTTCAACGCCGCATATTCAGAATCTTTTTGATGACGGGACTTTCCGTTATTACTGGGTTATTTCGCTGAGCCGTGTTGTTGAACTGACGGACAAGGGAGATTCCCAGTCGGGTGTTCTGCTTGTTGATATGGATTATTCGGGCATATCAAGAATGATGAATAAAATTAATGATGTCGGCAATGGGCAGTATTATTATTTGTGCGACAAAAACGGAAATATTATTTATCATCCGCGTCAGACACAGATCAGCTGGGGGATATGCAGTGAAAACAGCCGCACAGCCGCAAATTACAAGGACGGTGCGTATGACGAATTTTTTGAGGGCAGCCGGCGGAAGGTCATTGTCAATACAATCAGCTATACAGGGTGGAAGCTTGTCGGCGTTGTGTCATATTCGGTATTTACACACGGTATGAGCAATATGCAGTATTTTGCCGTGATGCTGATGCTGCTTACAGGGATGATGCTTGTCGGGATCAACAGGGTTGTTTCGGTGAGAATATCAAGTCCGATACTAAAACTGAATGCGTCGGTGATGGCCTATGAGGCCGGGGA
>USSL01000035.1 GCA_900557175.1 uncultured Eubacteriales bacterium | reverse complement strand
GCATACGAGATTATTCCAGTGACTGGAGTTCAGACGTGTGCTCTTCCGATCTTTTAAATCTTGAAATAAGTCTGTCTTCAAGGTTTTCAATATCCTTCGGCGGTTTATCTGATGAAATAACAATCTGCTTTTTGGCTGCATAGAGCGTGTTGAATGTATGGAAAAATTCTTCCTGCGTACTCTCACGTCCGACGATAAACTGGATATCATCTATTAAGAGCATGTCCAGATTTCTATATTTATTTCTAAATTCTTCATTATGATTTGTACGGATCGCTGTAATCAGCTCGTTTGTAAATTCTTCGGAAGTTACATATAAAATACGGGCGTTTGCGCGGCGCTGCAAAACATAGTGGGCGATGGAATGCATAAGATGCGTCTTTCCAAGACCAACACCGCCGTATATAAACAGAGGGTTGCCGTAAATACCGGGATCTTCCGCAACTGCAAGCGCTGTAGCATGCGCCAGCTCATTATTTTTTCCGACAACGAAGGTGTCGAAAGTGTAGCGGGGATTGAGATTCGTATTAATAAGGTTGGCCTTCGCCTGAGGCGCAGCCTTTGTTTCTCTGGCATCCGGCACCATCTCCGCAATGGCATCCGGCGCTACGATATCCACATCAAGCTGGCAGTCCAATACTTCACATATCGCAACCTGAAGTGGAATTTTGTATTTTTTGATTACATAATCAATCCCTGTTGCCAGCTCATCTTTGATGGTTACATAAACCTTACTGCCTCTGACAGAGTGGACGTAAAGTGCTTTTACCCATGTTTTAAAAGCGGCGTCGGAGATGTCATGTTCTATTTTCATAAGTTCGAGAATCTCATCCCATTTTTCTTTAATTACATTTATCATCACAATACCCCTAATTATAAGTTTATTATTATCTATTCTATAACAAAAACGGTTTTTTTACAATGCAATAATGTAAACAAAATCGCTGTTTTGTTGAAAAAACTTTTTTCGGCGTGATAAATGTGGATAACAATAATAATTTACATAAAATGTTTCCATTTTAATCTTGGGGGATAAGTCAAAAATTTTATCCCAAATATCAACAAACGACAAAACCTTGAAAAATCAACACTTTTTAGGGAATAATGTTGAATTTCCAAAAGTTATAAACAGGTTTTCCGCAAGTTATACACAAGTTATCCACAAAATGTGGATAAAGTTATGTAAATTATGGCTTTGTGGATAACTTTTTTGTGGGAAACTCTTTCACAGGCTCATATCATAAAATACATACTTCTTTTGAGCTGCCGCATGAATAATTCTTTTATAAATTTTATAAAATCACTTGACGAAGCGGGGACAAATTAATATAATAGAGTAGATATTTTATCTAATAAAATAGCATTATTTTGTTTGTGGGAAACTGCAGGATTTAGACAGTGCTATTTCCAAAAAGAAGGAGGTGCATACAGATGAAGATGACATTCCAGCCTAAAAAGAGACAGAGAGCTAAAGAGCATGGTTTCAGAAAGAGAATGAGAACAGCTAACGGCAGAAAAGTTTTAGCTGCAAGGAGAGCTAAAGGAAGAAAGAGATTATCAGCTTAGGTCGCATATTTGTGACCTTTTTCTTTATAAAGATAACGAAAACAGAACGTTTCCGAGAAAGTAATCAATGATGGCACTGTTTAATATTGCTTCTATATATAATAAAGAAGAAACTTGTAGTTGGGAAATGTCTGGGGGCTTTGACAACAGTAAGCTCCGTTAATTAAGGAAAAGGAAGATTATGGATTTTTCAGACTCATTGAAAAAGAACAGGGATTTTGGCCTTGTTTATAAAAAAGGCAAATCGTATGCGAACAGATATCTTGTCATGTATGTATTGGAAAATCAAACGAACAGCAACCATTTGGGGATATCTGTCAGTAAGAAAGTTGGTAATAGTGTCGTCAGACACAGAATTACTCGTTTGGTCAGAGAAAGCTACAGACTGAATGAGCAGAGATTTTTTCATGGCCTAGATATAGTCGTTATTGCACGAGTAACAGCAAAGGAAGCCGGTTATCATGACATAGAGAGTGCGCTGATGCACCTTGCCGGTCTTCATCATATTACAGAAAAGATGGGATAAGTATGAATATTTTGAAGAAAATAATGCTTGCCATGATACGCTTTTATCGGAAGTATATATCGCCGATGAAGCGTTTTCACTGCATTTATATACCCACATGTTCTCAATACGCAATCGAAGCTATTGAAAAGTATGGACCTTTTAAGGGAGGTTTTCTCGCAATAAAAAGAATATTAAGGTGTCATCCGTTCGCAAAGGGCGGTTATGACCCGGTGCCGTAAATAAGGAGGTAGCACGGTGGAGTTTCTCGTATTGACGAAGGTCGGCGGAATATTAGGACCTTTTGCCACGGTTCTCGGATTCATTATTAATGCGATTTATGAATTTCTTGAGATGATTGGTATTCCTAATATCGGTTTGGCAATTATTCTGTTTACATTAATTGTCAATCTTCTTTTGCTTCCGTTGACAATCAAGCAGCAGAAGTCATCTAAGATGATGGCAGTGATGAACCCTGAACTCCAAAAGATTCAGGCAAAATATAAGGGCAAGAGAGATGAGGTTTCAGTAAGGAGAATGCAGGCTGAAACATCAGCAGTTTATCAGAAATATGGCTCAAGCCCGACAGGCGGCTGTCTTTATATGTTGATTCAGCTTCCGATTTTGTTTGCATTGTATCAGGTTATTTATGCAGTGCCTGCATATGTAAATTCACTGAATGATTTATACATGCAGATTGCAGAGCCAATCAGCAGAGTATCAAACGGCGGTGAGATTGTTACCGGATTGATTAACGACCTTGGTGTCAGAGTAACAAGCTTTGATTTTTCAAATATGAATAAAATTGTAGACTTTTTATATAATTTAAGGTTTACAGATTTTCCGGCTGTTTCGGACGCATTTTCTGCAGCGCCGGATGTTGTCAATGCCATTGCAGCTTATACACCGGAGATTGAGCATGTCAACTCATTTATCGGCGGTTTAAATATTGCCAATACACCAACGGCAGCAGGATGGTGGCCGGGTGCATTGATTCCAATCCTTTCCGGTGTAACGCAGTATGCCAGCGTGAAGATTTCACAGGCATCACAGCCTCAGGCAAATAGTGATGAAAACCCTATGGCAAGTTCTATGAAGATGATGAATGTCATGATGCCGTTATTCTCAGTATTCATCGGTTTCTCTTTCCAGGTAGGTATTGGTATTTACTGGATTGCCAGTGCGGTATTCAGAACAATTACGATGGTTTTAGCTAACAAGATGATTGATAAAAAAGGTCTTGATAAGATTATTGAGGAAAATAAGGCGAAAGCAAAGAAGAAGGCTGAGAAGCGTGGCGATAAGCCGTCTAAGTTTGAAGAATATGCAAAGATGAGCACAAAGAATTTTGAAGAAGTTCAGAAACGCAAATCAATTAAAGAGATTGCAAATACTTCCACAGAGAAACTTGGCAGTGCAGTGGATAATAAAAAGCAAAGTCCTGCGAAGGTGAATCAGCCGTCGGTATCTTCCAATGAGGATAGTAACAGTAAGCATAAGAAGGGCAAAAAGGGAGAGCCTGAAAATGCAAATATTGCCAATATCGCTAATATGTTGAAAGATAAAAATTATAACAATAAGAACAAAAAGTGATAGTGGTCGGGAGGTTTTCAATAAAATGAGCGAATATATTGAAATCAGTGCCAAAACTGTAGATGATGCGATTACAGCAGCATTATTAAAGCTTGAAACAACAAGTGATAAGATAGAATATGAAGTGATTGAAAAGGGCAGCGCCGGATTTTTAGGTTTTATCGGTAAAACAGATGCAGTGATCCGTGTCCGTAAAAAGTTTAATTTGGTTGACTTTACATATGAGTTTCTTAACGACTTATTTAAGGCAATGAAGCTTGATGTTAAAGCAGAAATTCAGTATGATGAAGAAAACCGTAATATGGATATTAATTTTTCCGGTGACGAGATGGGTGTATTGATAGGAAAACGTGGTCAGACATTAGATTCCCTTCAATATATTATAAGCCTTGTCGTGAATAAGGAAAGCGATGCGTATGTCCGTGTAAAGATTGATACTGAAAATTACAGAGAGCGCAGAAAAGAAACGCTCGAAACATTGGCAAGAAATATTGCTTATAAGGTAAAGCGCAGCCGCAGACCGATATCTCTTGAACCGATGAATCCGTATGAACGCCGTATTATTCATTCAGCGCTTCAGAATGACAAATACGTTGAAACACACAGCGAGGGCGATGAGCCTTACCGCAAGGTTGTTGTAACATTAAAGCGTCATAACAGAGACTACAGAAAGAACGGTTATCATTCGGAAAATGTTCAGTAATATTGAAGCCCCCGTCTTTTAAGCAAGATGGGGGTTTTTGTGATATACAGAGTGTATGATCATATCGTGTACTGTGTATATCGCAAAAGTATGAAAAATGAGGAGGAAAGGCCATGATTAAGGATACAATCGCCGCAATATCAACGGGAATGACAAATTCAGGTATCGGAAAGGTACGGTTAAGCGGCAGTGAAGCGATAGAAATTGTTGATAAAATATACAGAAGTCCTCAAAATAAAAAGCGTCTTCAAAACGCACCGAGCCATACGATTCATTACGGCTATATTTATGATGGTGACGATTTGATTGATGAAGTCCTTGTGCTTCTTATGAGAGGGCCAAACAGCTATACAAAAGAGGATGTTGTCGAGATAGATTGTCACGGCGGCGTTATTGTGATGAAAAAGCTTTTGGAAACTGTCATAAAGTACGGGGCGCGTCCGGCTGAACCGGGAGAGTTTACAAAGCGGGCATTTTTAAACGGCCGTATTGACCTGTCTCAGGCTGAAGCTGTGATTGATGTAATTAATGCAAAAAATGAGATGGCGCTTGCCGGTTCAGTGAGACAGCTGAAAGGTAATATACAGCAGAAGATTAAAGAAATAAGAAGCCATATTATTGGCAGTGTTGCTTTTATCGAGGCAGCGCTTGATGATCCTGAGCATATTAATGCAGACAATTTTGGCGATGAGCTTAAAAATAAGGTTGAGAATGATTTAAAAGACCTTCAGAAGCTTTATGATTCGGCAGATAACGGCCGCATGATGAAGGAAGGCATAAAGACCGTGATTGTCGGAAAGCCGAATGCCGGAAAATCTTCACTTTTAAATATTCTTGTCGGCGATGAGCGGGCGATTGTGACGGATATTGCAGGAACAACGAGAGATACGCTGGAGGAGTTTATTAATATCCACGGTATTCCTTTAAACATTGTGGATACGGCAGGCATCAGAGATACGACAGATATTGTCGAAAAAATCGGTGTTGATAAGGCAAAAAACTTCGCAGAAGATGCAGATCTCGTTATTTATGTTGTTGACGGTTCAAAAGAGCTTGATGAGAATGATCATCAGATTATCGAGCTTATTAAGGATAAAAAGGCGATTGTTCTTATTAATAAAATTGACTTGAATACAGTCATTACAAAGGATAGAATAGCACAGTATATTGACAAGCCGGTTGCTGAGATTTCAGCGAAAGAGGAAAAAGGCATCGATGCCTTTGAGCAGATTTTAAAAGATATGTTTTTCGGCGGAGATATTTCATTTAATGATGAGATTTATATTACAAATGTCCGGCATAAAACGGCGATTGCTGATGCGATGGAAAGTCTTAAGCTTGTGCTTAAAAGTATTGAGGACGGAATGCCGGAAGACTTTTTCTCAATTGATTTGATGAATAGCTACGAGCAGCTTGGAAGTATTATCGGCGAGTCTGTCGGTGAAGATTTAATCGACACAATATTCAGTGATTTCTGTATGGGCAAGTAAGCGTACAGATAACTAAAATGGAGGAAATTTATGTCATACACATATGAAGCATATGACGTTGCAGTCATTGGTGCGGGCCATGCCGGCTGTGAAGCGGCGCTTGCCTGTGCAAGACTGGGACTTAAGACAATTGTATTTACGGTGAGTGTGGAGAGTATTGCCCTCATGCCGTGTAATCCGAATATCGGCGGCAGCTCTAAAGGACATCTTGTGCGTGAGATTGATGCGCTTGGCGGCGAGATGGGCAAGGTGATTGACAAGACTTTTATTCAGTCAAAAATGCTGAATAAATCTAAAGGACCCGCCGTACATTCACTTCGCGCCCAGGCGGATAAGGCTGATTATACACGTGAAATGCGCCGCGTGCTTGAAAATCAGGAAAATCTGACGGTAAAGCAGGCTGAGATTATTGATATTCTTACAGAAAATAATCAGGTCAGCGGTGTTGTCACACATACGGGCGGTATTTATCCATGCCGTGCGGCGGTGCTTGCGACAGGAACTTATTTAAAGGCGCGCTGTCTTTGCGGAGAGACGATTACTTATACAGGACCGAACGGACTTCAGGCGGCCAACAGTCTGTCAGAGGCGCTTACAAGACTTGGTATTTCGCTTGTACGTTTTAAGACGGGAACACCTGCAAGAATTGACAGGCGGACAATTGACTTTTCGAAAATGGAAGAACAGCTTGGCGATGAACGCGTTGTGCCATTTTCATTTACGACAAATCCGGAAGATATACAAAAGCCACAGGTATCATGCTGGCTCACATATACAAACAAGGAAACGCATGAGATTATACGTGAAAATCTTGACCGCTCGCCGATTTATGCCGGTGTGATCGAGGGAACCGGACCGAGATATTGTCCGTCCATTGAAGATAAGGTTGTCAAATTTGCAGACAAGGAAAGACATCAGGTATTTATTGAACCGGAGGGCAATTATACGAATGAAATGTATATCGGCGGCATGTCGAGTTCTTTGCCTGAGGATGTCCAGTACAGAATGTACCGTTCTGTGGCCGGCCTCGAAAATGCGAAAATTGTGCGTAATGCTTATGCGATTGAATACGACTGTATTCCGGCTACCCAGTTAAAATCGTCTCTGGAATTTAAAAATGTCAGCGGACTTTTCAGCGGCGGTCAGTTTAACGGAAGTTCAGGCTATGAGGAGGCGGCGGCTCAGGGGCTTGTGGCAGGTATTAATGCGGCAATGAAGCTTCTTGGACGTGATCCGTTGATTATCAAACGTTCGGAAGGTTATATTGGGGTACTGATTGATGATTTGGTAACAAAAGAAACGAAAGAGCCATATCGAATGATGACATCGAGAGCAGAATACCGTTTGCTTCTCCGTCAGGATAACGCGGATTTGCGTCTGACGAAGCTTGGTTATGAAGTCGGACTAATAAGTAAAGCGCGTTATGAGCGGCTTTTGGAAAAAGAGAAAATGATTGCGGCAGAAATTGAGCGCGTCAGCAATATTCATATTGGCGGCAATAAGGAGGTTCAGGCACTTCTTGAGCGGTACGAAAGCACACCGTTAAAGACAGCAGTTTCTCTGGCAGAACTTATACGACGGCCGGAATTAAGCTATGAGGCGCTGGCACCGCTGGATCATGACAGACAGCCGCTTCCGGCAGATGTTATTGAACAGGTTGACATAAATATAAAATATGACGGTTATATTACGCGTCAGATGAAGCAGGTGGAGCAGTTTAAAAAACTGGAGTCGAAAAAGCTTCCGGAAGATATTGATTATATGGAAATTAACGGTCTTAGAATCGAGGCAAAACAGAAGCTTTCGGCAATCCGTCCGGCTTCTGTCGGTCAGGCATCAAGAATTTCTGGTGTTTCACCGGCGGATGTGTCAGTACTTCTTATTTATCTTGAACAGCTTCGCCATCAAAAATAGAGGCGGACTATGATAATTTGAGATTCATTTTTCTGAACAATATTTGGCTGTTTCTGTTTGCACGGACTATATGCCAATTTCAAAAAGAAGTTAGATGACTAATTAAATAACAGAGTTCTTATAAGTGGAGTTAATAAATGAAAAATAAGGAATATTTAAAAGACAGGCTGTATGCCGCAGGATTTTCTCTGAGCGAGCGCCAGTATGATCAGTTAATGATGTATTATGAAATGCTTGTTGAGAAAAATAAGGTTATGAATCTTACAGCAATTACGGAATTTGAGGAAGTTGTCAACAAACATTTTGTGGATAGTCTTGCTTTGGCAAATGTGTTTGGTGGACAAAAAAATGCGGAAGCTGCCCTTGATGGTAAAACGCTTTTGGATTTAGGCACAGGTGCAGGGTTTCCCGGAATACCTTTGAAAATTGTTTTTCCGAAGCTTAAAGTGACGCTGCTTGATTCTTTAAATAAGCGCATCGCCTTTTTAAATGAAGTTATTGAAGCGCTTGCGCTTGAGCAGATTGAAGGTTATCACGGCCGGGCAGAAGATTACGGCCGTCAGAAGGATTTCAGGGAGCAGTTTGACTATTGTGTTTCAAGAGCAGTCGCTAATCTTTCAACATTATCTGAATATTGTATGCCTTTCGTCTGTGTCGGGGGCAGTTTTATCCCATATAAATCTGGAAATATTAGTGAGGAACTGGAACAGGCGAAAAAAGCTGTAAGAGTTTTGGGTGGAACAATAAAGGATGTTCATACATTTGTCCTTTCGGAGACAGATATTGAAAGAAGTCTTGTTGTGATTGAAAAGAAAGAGGCGACCAAAAAAGCGTATCCGCGTAAGGCGGGAAAACCGTCAAAAGAGCCGATTTGCTAAGTGATGGTAAGATTTTTTGAAAAAGTTTCACGTGAAACAAAAACAGCTGCATCATATGTTTGTTTGCATATGATGCAGCTGTTTTTGTTTAGATATTGAGTGCTTTTGATCGTAAAATCATTGTCCTGCATATTGTACGTCTGGTATGTTATTGCAGGGATTCCAGTAAGTCAACAATTCTTTCAAAATCATCCATAGAGTAGTATTCAATTTCAATTTTTCCTTTATTGTTTGCTTTTGTCTTGATTGTGACCTTTGTGCCCATAATGTTTTTGATTTTTTCTTCGATAGACTGATAGGCAAGCTGAGTTTCAAGTGACGGCGCTTCGGGTTTTTGTTTCTCAGGTTTTTCTGAGCAAAGTTCTTTGACAAGACGTTCTGTTTCCCGGACACTCATGGAATTGTCAAAGATCCGTGTTGCAATATTATATTGAAGCTCGGCGTCAGAGATGGCTAAAAGCGCACGTCCGTGACCACTTGAAATCATACTGTCAATAATCATCTGCTGTACACGTTCGTCCAGCTTCAAAAGCCGGAGTGCATTTGTGACAGCGGTACGGCTCTTGGAAACTCTTTCTGCAGCTTCATCCTGTTTTAATCCAAATTCTGAAATCAGACGCTGAAAAGCCTGAGCTTCTTCAATTGGGTTTAAGTCTTCACGCTGAATATTTTCAATGAGTGCAACTTCAACTGTCTCCATTGGTGAAAATTCTTTAATAATCGCGGGAATTTCTGTTAATCCGGCAAGTCTTGCAGCTCTCCAGCGCCGTTCGCCGGCAATAATCTGGTAATAACCGTCAGCTTTTTGCAGCAGCAGAGGCTGAATGACGCCGACGTGCCTGATAGATTCGGCCAGTTCGTGAAGCGAATCTTCATCAAAGTTTTTTCTTGGCTGACTTCTATTTGGCTCAATTTCATCAACCTTAATCATAATTTCGACCGGTTTTTCAATAACTTTTTCAATAATTTTTTCTACGGGTACTTCGACAATCTTCTCAACCGGTTTTTCAACGATTTTTTCAACAACTTTCTCTACAGGCACTTCAACAATCTTTTCAACGATTTTTTCAGATTTTGAGCCTGTTTTTTCACTTGTGTGCGTTTGTACTTTATTGCTTGGGATAAGGGAGTCCAATCCCTTGCCAAGTCCGCCTTTTTTCTTTACAGCCATTCTCCTTCAGTCTCCCTTTCTATGACTTCTTCTGCTAAAAATCTGTAAGCTTCTGCGCCGGATGATTTGGAATCATACATGATAATTGGCATACCGTAGCTTGGCGCTTCTGCAAGACGGACATTTCGCGGAATAATTGTTTTATATATACGTCTGTCTAAATTTTCTTTAACATTCTCAACAACTTGTGTTGAAAGATTTGTGCGGGCATCATACATTGTGAATACAATACCTTCGATTTCAAGTTTGTCATTTAATCTGTCTGTAATTAAGTCGATCGTGTGAATGAGCTGTGTCAATCCTTCGAGTGCATAATATTCGCACTGAATAGGAACTAAAACAGTATCAGATGCCGTCATTGCATTGACAGTAAGTAAGTTTAATGACGGTGGGCAGTCGATAAGAATATAGTCATAGCGGCTGCGAAGCGGATCAAGAATATTCTTTAATAAATATTCTTTGTCTTCAATAGAAATAAGTTCAATTTCAGCGCCTGACAGATTGATATTTGACGGAATAACATCTAAATTGTCTACAATACTTTTTTGCACACATTCTTCAAGGGAACATTCATCTAAAAACAGCTCATATATTGTGTTTTCTATGTTATCTTTATCTATTCCGAGTCCGCTGCTTGTATTTCCCTGTGGATCAATATCAACGACAAGCACTTTTTTGTTCTTTTCAGCTAAACAGGCGGATAAATTGATAGTTGTTGTTGTTTTTCCGACGCCGCCTTTCTGATTTGCAATAGAAATAATTCTGCTCATAAAAATGCCTCTTTCTATATTACATCAGCTATGGAAAACAAATATTCACATGCTAATGTCGGTAATGGTTTAATGTAAAACAGAAAATGCCGTGAATCTTCAATAAATGGCAATTTCAGTTCATTTAAAAACAATTATAACATAGTTTTGGGGACATATCCATAAGAATGGGGAAATAAATAAAAATGTTTCAGAATCCTGAAACAGTGTGAGAGAATCTACTTTTGGACGTTATATGATTCGATATACACAGATGTTCGGGAAAGAATGGAAACATGACCATAAGAATTTTGCCGAAAGGAAGGTAAACATGGATAGAAATGCCCCGATCGGAGTTTTTGATTCAGGCATCGGCGGTCTGACGGTAGCCCGTGAGATCATGCGTCAGATGCCGCAGGAGCGCATCGTATACTTTGGAGATACGGCGCGCGTTCCATATGGAAGCAAATCGCAGGATACGGTGCTGCGCTATTCCCGCCAGATCATCCGTTTTCTGAAAACACAGGGAGTCAAGGCGATCGTGATTGCCTGCAACACGGCCTCGGCGTGTGCACTGGAGACGGTCAGACAGGAATTGGATATCCCGATCATCGGGGTTATCTACGCGGGCGCGCGCACGGCTGCCGAGGCAACCCATAATGGAAAGATTGGCGTGATTGGAACCGAGGCGACCATCCGGAGTGGTATTTAT
>USSL01000034.1 GCA_900557175.1 uncultured Eubacteriales bacterium | reverse complement strand
GACACAAGCAGCATAAACAATATAAGGCATATATCGGTCATCCTGAAATTCAGAGCCTGCATCAGACCTTTTTGCGGACTGTAATCTTTTACACTTTTACCATCCATATTTGCGTAAGCCCTGTCTGTCTTTTCAATGGAACGGCCGGAAAAAGATGTGTTATCCGCCGACTGAAAAATCGAAATCCCACTCAGCGTCCCCGCCGTTTCATGGACAGTTTTAAGATAATCTTCATAGGAAGCCGCCGTTTCCATTTCATCGTGAATCTCCGTCAGAAATGTAAACTCCGCCAAAAGGTTATCTGTATATTTTAAATAAGTGCCCTGCGCATACGTCTGTGCATACTTCTCAATCGCCGCCGCATTATCTTTTTTTAAGGCCTCGACATATTCCGGCGAAGCAAAACCCTCCTGACGGCGGATATTATCAATCGTCACAACCGCCGAAATCTGTGCATGGGCTTCTCCAATGAGCGCCTGCTTTTCTTTAAAAGACAGCCCCTCTAAATCCTCCGTCATTTTTCTGTAGGCCTCCGGCGGTACAAGCGCCGCTTTATCCGATGCATTCCATATAAAAAACATATTTCCAAAAACGAGCACTGCCGCAAACATCATAAAAATACGGTTTGTCCATATTTTATACATTTCCGTAAATAAAAGCTTCATAGGCTTCCCCCACTCTCAAACAGACGCAGATAAACCTCCTCAAGGTTCTGCCCCGGCGCATATTTTTCAATCAGCACCTCCGGCGCTGCCATATCAAGAAGCTGCCCGTCTTTTAAAAGCAAAATCCCATCCGCAACAGTCTCCACATCAGACACGACATGAGTTGCGTCCAAAATAATTTTATCTTCTGCCATCGCCGCAAGTGTTTCCCGAAGCCGCACCCGCTCCTTCGGATCAAGTCCTGCCGTCGGCTCATCGAGAACAAGCAGCTTTGGATTGCCCAACAGCGCCGCCGCCAACAAAAGCCGCTGCTTCATACCGCCCGAACAGGCTGAAAGCTTTTTATCAAGCGCGTCCGACATATTGACAATTTCTGCCGTCCTTAAAATCTCCGCTTCCGCCATTTTACCGCCGATTTCCTTAAGCGCGCACATATATGCCAAAAACCGCCGTCCCGTAAAGCTGTCATACATGCCCTGCTGCTGGGGCATATAGCCGAGAAGCCGTCGAAACTCGATGCCGGCCTTATCCGTCGGTGTACCGTTCCAAAGCACTTCCCCCTTATCTGCCTTCAAAATACCTGTCACAATACGCATCAGCGTCGATTTTCCGGCGCCGTTTGGTCCGATCAAGCCATACATACCGCAGCCAAGCTTAAAAGACACATGACTTAAAGCATCTTTAAATAAAATTTCCTTCGGTTTTTCAAAAAAACGCCGGACGCCGCGCTCACCGACATTATATCTTTTACATAAATCTCTTACTTCAAGTTCCGGCATCTGTCTACCTCCGTACCTGTTACGAAACAATACTGTCCTCATCAATTGCCATGTCCTCAATCATCACATAATTCGGACGATTGTTGTAAAAATCTTCTTTTTTAATCATGGCGTATTTATAATAATAAATCACCTCATCGCCGCTTGTTCCCTCGACATGATCTTTCCAATGCACTTTCCTTTGCCCCGTATCCGGTATCAGTAAATATTCATCTTCACTGGCGCCTATAATTGACAAATAACTTCCGCCGAATAAATCGCCCTCTGCCCTGAGTGTCAACTCTCTGACTTCTTTTGTTTCAACATTCAAGGCATATTGTCTGTCATTCACATAGGCAAATAAATGATCGTCATGCAATTCACCGTCTACAGAAATACTGTCACCCTGATTGTATTGAAAAGGAAATGACTCCCACAATACTTCTTCTCCGCCATCAGACAAATCTCTGCGAATAATCTTCTCATTCTCTACGTCAATGTAATATACGCTGCTAGCCTCATTTAATTCTTTGATCTTCCCCTGTTCCCATGTCATTGTTTCCGTCAAAGCTTTCGTGTCTACATCAAACAACACTACTTTATGCTGCTGCTTTTCAAAGTTTTCATTCGGCTCGATTATCTTTAACACCAGCTTTCTGTCAAAACCACTCATTAAAAAATGCCATTGATTTTCATCTTCAAATTTATATAATTCTTTGATTCCCCCGCCGTTTTTATCTACTGCACATAGGATTGATTCCAAGCCATTCTCCTTGTATGCCTTCATCAAAAAATATAAATAGGTATCATCGCACATCATTCCCCCAACCAATTCTGTATTATCAGCCATTCTACATATCTCTTTCCGATTTTGCCCATCAAGATCCATTTGATAAATAATTTCATCTTGATTTTCTTCACTATCCATTAAAACATAAGCATATAATTTATCTCCGTCTGCACAAAATGAGACATTTGCCCCATCTTTTAAATAGCTTGTATCTGTTTCAGACCAATAATCACCATTGACCGAGGACGACAGATAAACCTTTTTTCTTGCCTTGTAATCAATAAAAAATATATTTTCCCCTCCATGTTCAGGACTAAACGAAGACAAATAGCAGCCGTTTAAAGTCGAACAATAGGTACTTTCAGACACCATATCTTTTGAAGATAATACACGTATTTCACCACTAGAGTTTATGTCTACTGTATTTTGCTTACCGCTTTCTTCCCGATTACACCCTGCATATAAAATCACTGCAAGCGCTATAAAAAGTCCTAAAAACCACTTTCCCATAATGTACCTCCTCTATGTAATCTTTAAGTTACTATATGATTAGATTATCATATAACACATAAAAAAGATACTTGGAGATATTCACAAAATTTATGTCTGATTTTTGGTAACTTTTTTATTACTTCAGATTTCATAAAGCAGCGTACACATCCGTATATCACACGGTTCTGATAAAAGAAAAGGCAGAACACGTCTGCCCATCTTAGTCGCAACTACGAAGCAATACTGTCCTTATCAATTGCCATATCCTCAATCATCACATAATTCGG
This sequence comes from uncultured Eubacteriales bacterium, assembly GCA_900557175.1. GTDB lineage: Bacteria > Bacillota > Clostridia > Lachnospirales > Lachnospiraceae > Scybalocola_A. The sequence continues at coordinate 8,293 of USSL01000034.1, read as the reverse complement.
CATGCCGTCCTGAGGATTTTTTATAGTAACTCTTCTTTGTCCTTTGCCCATCACTACATAAAACTCATCTTCACTGCTCCCTAAAACAGTGATATATTTTTGTTCATCATCATTTCCACTCTCCATCTTCTGCTGCCATCGCCGGTGCGCTCCCCCCAAGCAGCATTGTCATTACTGTCACAAGTGCTGCAATTTTTCTTTTCCAATATAAAATCTTTCTCATTTATGATGTGCTTATCTTAACATATACTTCACAAAAAAGATATTGACATAGTCTCCAAGAAAAAGCCTTTATTTTCTGTTATTTTACCGAGGGAATTTTTCCAAAAACTTCTGTATACCCCTACTTTTAACATATCATGAATAAAGCCGCCGATTCTGCAAACCGGCGGCTGATTTCACCTTTATAGTTTCTTATTTTTCCAGTGTTTCTGTCCACGTATGATATGCAAGCAGATTATAGGCATTGATACCTATTGTATTCGTTCTTCCTATTTTCTCACTTTCACCGGTTGAACACAACACTGTTACTAAAGATGCCTTTTCCTTAAATTCATTCCATGATTGATCAGACAGCCATAAGAAAGATGTTTCAAACAAATCCTCATAAGTATCGGATTGTTTTTCCGGAATCATATCGTCAAGCGTCTTTGTTTTCCAAAGGTGAAGCGTATCACAAGCTTCATACTCCGTTATAGGTACTGTGGATTTTTCGCGGTCACCCTCTGCAGAATCCAACGCCGAACGGGCTATACCAAACTCTGCAAGCTTATCTGCCTTTTCGCCGAAAGACTTCTCCATATTCTCTAAAACCTTTTCCATATCCGCATTCTCGCCATATTCAATCATAAGTACACACAACTTAGGTTCAGATTGACCGACAGTCGCATCGAGAAATTCCACATGAATTTTCTTTGTTTTTTCTCCGAATATTTCCCGACCGTCTTCCAAATCAAAATATGCACTTGTGGTGTGCTCGTCATGTCTTGCGGTTTCGTCAATACTCGTATCTAAAGCTTTCAGCGCCTCGTCAACTGTCATCCCCCACTTTAAGTTTTCAACCTCAAAATACTCGTTTTCTGCTGCTTCCTGCTTGTTTTCCGGCGTTTCCTGATTGCCGCAGCCGGACAGCATAAGCGCTGCCATGCCTAAAATTATCATCACTTTTGTAAGCTTCATACAAACCCCCACTTTCATCAACCGCTGATATTCAGCTTAGTTTTCTAACGCTTCTGTCCACGTATGATATGCAAGTAATGTATACGCATTAATAATTATTGTATTTTCTGCGTAACCATATTCATTTTCACCGCTTGAACATATCACTCTCACCAAAGGTGCATTGTCTTTAAATTCATTCCATGATTGATCAGACAGCCATAAGAAAGATGTTTCAAATAAATCTTCATAAGCATCGGATTTATCTTTTGGAATCACCTCATTAAGTGTCTTGGACTCCCAAAAATGAAGCGTATCGCTTGCCTCATAGTCTGTGCGCGGTATTCTTGCCGTTTCCCGGTCACCGTCCACAGAATCCAAGCCTGAGCGCATATAATTAAATTCCGTCATCGTGTCCGTCGTTTCCCCAAAAGTCTTTTTGGCATTTTCCAAAACCTTTGTCATATCCGCATTCTCGCCGTATTCAATCATCAGATAACCTAACTTTGGCTCAGCCTCACTCACAGTCACATCAATAAACTCTACATGTACTTTTTCTGTTTTTTCTCCGAATATTTCCCGACCGTCTTCCAAGTCAAAATATGCTCCATATGTATATTTATCATACTTTGCCGCTTCATCGGTACTCGTACCTAAAGCTTTCAGCGCCTCGTCAACTGTCATCCCCCATTTTAAGTTTTCTACTTCAAAATACTCGTTTTCTGCTGCTTCCTGCTTGTTTTCCGGCGTTTCCTGATTGCCGCAGCCGGACAGCATAAGCGCTGCCATGCCTAAAATTATCATCACTTTTGTAAGCTTCATAATACCCCTCCGTTCTTTTTTACTTTAAACATAAGGTAACTGCTGAATCATTTAGTTAAACTGCTTTTGTACCCTTAGATTAACATATTCATGTAAAAAAAGATATTGACATTATAGCTAAGAAACAGGGGTGATTTTTAGTAGTTATGACCTTTACTCTGACCGCACCTAAAGATGGTATTTACTATCCATGCGTTGAAAATTTTGCAATCAGTTATATCAAAGTTCTTTCCGGTCAGGTGACTGTCAATTAATTCCCGATTTGACAGAAAATTTAAAGGGCCGCCCCGCATATGGGACGGCCTTTCATTACATCTTATTTTCTTTAAAATTGGTTATAGATACCATTTGCTCCGCTCTTTTAATGTTTCCTCGGTACCGCCCAGCCGTTCTGACGGCCCGTTTGGTATTTTATGTTCCTTAAATATGCTCAGAATAAAAAGAACGACTAAGGCGCATATGACATAAATAATCCACGCCATAATATCATTTTTCAGAAATCCAAGCTGCGGTACAAGTAAAACTGCCGGAATGTAGGCAATAACTAAAAGCAATACAAAAATCTTCACAATTCGTTTTGACATATGAAACACCCCCGTTTTTCCAAAACATACCTTCAAGATAATTTCATACTATCATAAGTGTCTGTGAAAAGATATTGACAATTCTTCCAAAAAACGCTGTCTGTTTTTATTTCCGGTTTGCAGGCTCAATGCTGATGCTCTTGCCCTTGATTTTAGCGTTTTTCATGGCTATGAGCACCTCACGGGCATGTTCCTCCGGCACTTCGACAAATGTATATTTATCATACATATCGATTGTGCCGACAAGCTTGCCCGGAATACCGCTCTCGCCGGCAATGGCGCCGAGGATATCGCCCGGTCTTACTTTCTGATTTTTACCGATATTAATGAACAGGCGTACCATGCCATCCTTGGCGCCGGTATTGCCAAACTCACCGTAATCCGGCAGCTCTACGCTGTCATTTGTGCCCATCATCATTTTAATCAGCGCCGCAGCCATGTCCATTGCAGTATAATCCTCGTCGTAAATACGTTCCTCAATCATACGGGAGATGCTGCTTAAATCTTCGTCTTCGATAATCTGTGTAATTTCATCGAAAATCTTGTTCATCTTTGTATTGGCAACATCGTTTAAGGACGGTACTTTGCGCATCGTTACCTTTGTCTTGCAGTAGCGCATAATATCTTTGAGCTTATAAACCTCACGGCCGACAACACATGAAAACGCAAGGCCATTCTTTCCGGCGCGTCCTGTACGTCCGATACGATGTACATAATATTCTTCATCCTGCGGCAGATCATAGTTAAATACAATATCCACGTTATCAACGTCAATACCTCTTGCGGCCACATCCGTTGCCACGAGAATATCTGTCCGTCCGTTTCTGAAGCTGTTCATCACGCGGTCGCGCTGCTGCTGCTTCATATCACCGTGAAGTCCCTCTGCAAAATAGCCGCGTCCCTTTAAGGCGCTGACTAATTCATCGACCTGACGCTTTGTATTACAGAAAATAATCGATAAATTCGGATTGTAAATATCAATCAGTCTTGAAAGTACTTCCTCCTTGCTCTTTGGCGATACTTCAAAATAATACTGCTCGATATTCTGCACTGTCAGTTCTTTACGCACAACCTTAACTGTCTGAGCATCCTTCTGATATTTTCCCGCAATCTCCATAATCGGCTTCGGCATTGTCGCAGAAAATAAGACTGTCTGTCTTTCCTCCGGCACTTTCTCAAGAATTGTCTCAATATCCTCTCTGAAACCCATGTTCAGCATCTCGTCGGCCTCATCAAGCACAACCATTTTGACCTGATTAAACTTGACCGTCTTGCGGCGCATATGATCCATGACACGCCCCGGCGTACCAATCATAATCTGAACGCCGGATTTTAATGAGCGGATCTGTTTTACAATATCCTGACCGCCGTAGATTGGCAGCACTTTAATGCTGTGCATAAACTTTGCAAGCTTTCTGATTTCATCGGCAACCTGTATCGCAAGTTCTCTTGTCGGACAAAGAACAATCGCCTGAAGATGCTTATCCTTCGGATCAATGCGCTCTAACATCGGAATACCGAAGGCTGCTGTCTTTCCTGTACCTGTCTGCGCCTGTCCGATAACATCCACGCCGCTTAATACAACCGGAATCGCCTTCGCCTGAATCGGCGTCGCCTCCTCAAAGCCCATATCTGTAACGGCTCTGATAATTTTACTATTAATTTCTAATTCTTCAAACCTCAATTTTTTCTCCTATCTATGCGAAATCACTTATTTACAAATACACTTCAGACTATCAGATATCCGCTTAAAAGTCAATCACAATTTTTCGCTTGACATTTTTGCCCATTGTGATAGTATATGTATATATCTTATATAGTTTTTAATACTACATGGTAACGCATGCATTGCCATCATACATATACTAATATAACACAGGTATTTTTATAAAATTTTGACGGAGGTTGATTTCATGAAAGCAGGCACAATTAAAATAACATCTGTAAATAAGACACCGATTGCTTCACCTTTATCGCAGCGTACACCGGCGAAAAATCACGGTTTTAAAGATCCCGGAAGCGCCATCACACATCTTATCGGCGCGATTTTAGCCGTTCTAGCAGCGCCGCTGCTGCTTGTGAAAACTGCCTTGGGCGGCAGCACCGTACACACCGCAGCAATGGCCGTATTTATGGGCGGCATGATTTTACTTTACACCGCAAGTACACTCTACCATTCTCTCGATATTAATGAAAAAGTGAATAAGCGACTTAAAAAACTCGACCATATGATGATTTCTGTATTAATTGCAGCGTCCTACACACCTGTATGCCTCATTGCCTTGGACGGATCGCTTAGTACCGGGCTTCTTGCCGCTATATGGACGATGGCTTTGGCCGGCATTATTTTTAAGGCATTTTGGGTGACCTGTCCAAAATGGATTTCTTCTATATTATATATTGTCATGGGATGGCTGTGCATCATCGCACTTCCCCAGCTTTGGACAAACCTTCCGTTTGCGGGCTTTATGTGGCTTCTTATGGGCGGTCTTATGTATACTGTCGGCGGCGTTATCTACGCTTTAAAGCTGCCGATTTTTAACAGCCGCCACCAAAGCTTCGGTTCTCACGAAGTCTTCCATCTGTTCGTTATGGCCGGAAGCTTCTGCCACTTCATGCTCATGTATTTATATCTTGCTTAAATTAGAAACGTGCACCGCAAGGCGCACGCCAAAAATCCCGGCTTTGAAACAATTTCAAAACCGGGATTTTCCGATACTTCCATAATCATTTTCAGTGAATTATTTTTCTTCCACTGCTCTTTTAAGGTTTTCCATCGCTTTTTCTACCGTTACTCTCGGACAGGCAATATTCATTCGTACAAAGCCTTCACCTTCTAGCCCAAATTCGTACCCCTGTGTCAGCGCAAGATGTGCTTTATTAATGAGAAAGTTCTCTAACGCCTCTACATTTAGATGAAGTGCCCGCATGTCCAGCCATAACAAAAATGTACCTTCAGAATCTGTCATTTTAATTTCAGGGATATTATTTTTTAAATATTCTGATACATATGTTTTATTACCATCAACATAGGCAATAGCCTCATTTAACCACGGCTCACCTTTTGTATAAGCCGCTTTTAGTGCCTCTGCCCCAAAAATATTATCAAGCCGTGTCTGCGCACTCATCATCACATCCTCAAATGCTTTTCGTTTACCTTCATCAGCAATGACAATTGTCGCCATCGCAAGACCGCCCAAATTAAAGCCCTTATTTGTCGCATAACAGCACATACTGTTCTTGGCAAAATCTTCTCCAAGTGATGCAAACGGAATGTGCTTATGTCCCGGCAATATAAAGTCTGAATAAATTTCATCAACAATAACATAGATATCATATTTCAGGCATAACCGTCCAAGCTGTTTTAATTCTTCTTTTGTATACACACGCCCGGTTGGATTATTCGGATTTGATAAAATAAGTACTTTGACATCTTGTGAAAGCATTGCCTCTGTCTTTTCAAAATCTATACAATATGTATGCCCTTGATGAATCATTGCTTCTGTCACAAGCGTCCGTCCTGTTTTGGTAACCGCATCAAAAAGCGGATCATAATTTGGCATCAGTGTCGCAATCTTATCACCCGGTTTTGTCAAAATCTGAATCATTACCCATACGGCATATATAACACCCGGCGGTGAAAACACAAGCCATTCTTTCGGACAGACAAAACCATGCCTTTTATCAAGCCATCCAAGGACAGCATCATAATAATCCTCTTTGCGGACTGTATATCCGAAAACCGGATGCTTTGCACGTTCCTGCACTGCCTTGACAATCGGCTCTGCACAGGCAAAATCCATATCTGCAACCCACATCGGAATAACATCCTCTCGTCCGAAATATTCTGTATTCATATCCCATTTAAAAGAATCTGTACCTTTTCGCTCTATGATTTTATCAAACATAGCGTCTCCTTTTTATGCAGCAACCGTTGCAATAATAAGCCATATAACAATGGATATCCCTGCGGACAAAAATGCAAACGGCAGCTGAGTTTTTACATGATCTATATGGTCGCAGGCTGCACCCAGTGAAGATAGCACCGTCGTATCTGAAACAGGCGAACAATGATCGCCAAACAAACCGCCGCTGACAACGGCACCAACTGCAGCGTAAACTAAAATACCGAGTTCATTTCCCGTAAAGGAATAAGCAATCGGCACTGCAAGAGGAATACAGATTGCAAAAGTTCCCCACGATGAACCTGTAAAAAATGCCATCACCGCACCGACAACAAATGTCATTGCAATAAATAATGCCGGCGTCATCCATCCTGCTGTAGCTTCCATAATAAATTCCGAAGCACCCATTGATTTTGTAATTGTATTGATGCAATAAGCAAGGGCAAGAATGAGTGTTGCAGACATGACACTTTTCATTCCTTTTATAGCCGTATCCATCATGTCTTTAATGCCCGTAAACACATGGCGTATACTTAACACAATGGCCTGATAAAAAACAGTCACAATAAAGCACTCTAAAATCTTAACGCCGCCCTTTGTAATATAAGTCACAATGGCCATAACAACAATAATCAAAATCGGCACAATAAAATCTGTAAAAATATTGGCTTTCACTTTACTGTTTCCTGACGAAAGCTCATCTAACTCCTCGCCGACAAGCGGTACCGCACCGTCGCGCAGCACCTTTCCTGTTTCTTTTGCGCGCCGCTCTGCTTTTTTCATAGGCCCGATGTCAGGGAAAATTTCCAAAGCATTTAAAAGCACAATCACCAAAAGAATAATGGCATATAGATTAAACGGAATTGCTTTGATGTAAACGCTGACGCCTTCCTCCACAGTTGTTACCGGACCACCAAGATCGGCAATAAGTCCTGCGACATAAGCTCCCCACGCCATGAACGGAATAATTGTACACACAGATGCACAAGTAGAATCAAGGATAAAGGCAAGCTTTTCTCTAGGTATTTTTTCTTTATCCGTCAAAGGTCTCATAATCACGCCGCGCAGCAGAGGACTCATATAGTCATCCACTGTAAATAAACCGATAAACCATGTGGCTGCCTTAATCCCTCTTGGCGATGTCACTTTATCAGCAATAAAATTTGCAAAAGCATCCACAACACCTGCCTTCATGAAAAAGGCAATCATAATACCAATGAAAATCTGAATGGATAATACCCATATAAAATCTTCATTGCCAAGAGCTTCCTGTGTCAATGCCGACAGACCAAACGCCGGATCCATACCAAGAATAAGAACGCCGGTAATACATCCGGCAAGTAATGCTAAAATTGCATCCTTTTTCCAAAATGCCAATAGTAATGTTACCGTCAATGGCACCAGTGAAATAATTCCATAATTTGCAGCTTCAGGCATAAATATCCCTCCCTCACTTAACTAACTTTTCCTCGTTGCAATAAACTCCATCTCTACAGGCACATTTTTAGGCAGCGCTGCTACCTGAACACATGAGCGTGCCGGAAAATTATCCTTGAAATAACCGGCGTAAATCTCATTGACAATATCAAAGCAGCGAATGTCTGTCAAAAAAACGGTCGTCTTGACAATATCACTATAATCCAGTCCTGCTGCCTCTAAAACCGCTCCGGCATTCTCCATCACCTGAACCGCCGCTGCCCTGATATCCTCCACAATAACTTCCCCTGTTACAGGATTCACTGGAATCTGACCGGATGCATATAAAACCTGTCCATCCAGTACCGCCTGAGAATATGGGCCGACCGCTGCCGGTGCATTTTCCGT
>USSL01000033.1 GCA_900557175.1 uncultured Eubacteriales bacterium | reverse complement strand
TATGCGTATTTGCATCGAATCGGTCGCAATTTTCATCACATCGTATCTTAATGATTTCACCGTGCTCGACTAAAAAATTAAGGTTTCGATACACCGTGCCAAGGCTGATATTCGGGTACTCCTGTCTTACCGCCTCATAAACCATATCCGCAGTCGGGTGGTCTTTGCGCGACATCAGATAGTTCTTCACGGACTCTCTCTGCCTGCTGTACTTTACAGTTTTCATAGGCCGCCTCCTTGCTGTATAATCAATATTAGTAATTGTTATCATTATAATAAAATAAAAAATAGCATTTGTCAATAGAAAATATTGCTTTCTAAAAACAAAGCGGACAATTTCCTATGTCATAAAAAGACGCCGGTTTACACCGACGCCTTATGTACGACTTCAATATGTAAGACTTCAAACAGACGATTTCACATACTGTGCGCGCGCAATACACTCAATCATCCTCTTGTCATTTTAATGCCAAGCTCGTCATACTGAGCGACATTTTCAAGAATACCTCTGTCATCTGCCTTGTTAATCTGGGCATTTCTGTCCTTCATAAATGTTCTTTCTTTGTTAATCATCATTGGTCCGTTGACACAGCCGCCGACACATGCCATACCTTCCACAAAGTCCTCAGGAAGACGGCCGAGTTTCAGCATCATCAGCGCTTTCTTACATTCTGCGGCGCCGTTACATTTTGCAACCTTCACATCAACATCATGATTCTTTTCTTTAAACACTTCAATCACAGATGCTGTCACACCGCCGGATACGGAGAAGTTCTTTCCATACTTACTTCCCTGCTGAAGTTCTTCTTCAAAATCAGCCGGATCAATGTCTTTTGCTTCAAACATACTTGCAAGCTCCTCATATGTCATTGCGTAATCTGCACCGCCATATGTAATAGAATCAATAACTTCGCCCTTCTTTGCAATACATGGTCCGATAAATACGCATACTGCCTCAGAATCCATTGCCTTAATAATACGGCCTGTCGCTGTCATCGGAGATACAGTTGTTGACATATTTTCAAGAACCTGTGGGAAATGTTTCTTGATCATATTTACAAAAGCAGGACAGCATGATGTTGTCATCTTCTTGCCTTCCTCAAGCTTCTCCGCAAGCTCCTCAGCCTCATTCTTCGAAACAAAGTCAGCACCTAAAGATACTTCATACATATCTTCAAAGCCCAGTGCTTTTACAGCCTGACGAATCATGCCGACACTGACATCAGCGCCAAACTGACCTTCGATTGCAGGCGCAACCATCGCATAAACCTTCTTACCCTGATTAATCAGCTTAATCACGTCCACCATAAATGATTTATCAGAAATCGCACCGAAAGGACAGTTAATGACGCACTGGCCGCAGTTGATACACTTTTCTTCATCAATAACAACGATCATATCGTCATCAAGAGAAATCGCATCAACCGGACAACTTCTCTTACATGGACGCATTAAGTCAGCGATTGCATTGTATGGACAGGCTTCGGCACACTTACCGCACTCCTTACATTTCTTAGGATCGATATGGGCACGGCCCTGCTCAAATGTAATTGCGCCGAAGTTACATGCGCCCATACACTTTTTAGCCATACACATCTGACAGTTATTTGTCACTGAAAAACGGTTAATCGGACAGCCCTCACAGGCAGCCGGAAGCACCTGGACAATATTTTTATTTTCTACGCCGGCAACAGCACTGTGGCCCTCTGCAAGACGCACTCTCTGACGGATAATCTCCCTCTCACGATAAACACAGCAGCGGTAGGAAGGTGTATTTCCCGGAATAATTGCGTAAGGGATTTCGTCTCTTTTTTCATCTAACTGATTTGCAAAAGCAGCCTTTGCCACTTCCACATTGACCTCGTATCTAATCTTATTGATATCGGTTACAAAACTTCTTTTCATATTCACTATTCCTTTCAATAATACTTTACCGTTACAGCTTTCCCCATCTTCTCACACTCTGTTTTAATCTTATCCACAAGTCTCATGCGGACACTTAAATCAAACGGCAGCCCCACATTTTGATGCGCCGCATTCATAGCGCAGCCCACAAACATATTTAAGTGGGTACAGTCCTCCACAAGTATTTTAGCAAGCTGAGCCGCACCGTTATCTGCGTCTAAGCTGTCAAAAAACTTTTCAGACATATCGCCTCTGTTGTAGCGCTCCAGCATATCCGCGCACCGGTTCAGCGTAAACACACCCTCCGTCACAAGGTCAATCCCCTCAAGGGAAGCCGTCGGCGGAATTTCCGGATCGGTATAATTAATTGAAGCGACTATTTTCTTATTCAATATTCGTGCGGCAATATTGGCGCTTGTTCCGCCGCAGACAATCTTCTCTCCCGGCGTCGTCATAAAATCTCTCATCAGCACCGCATCATCATCATAGGAGGTGGGCGGTCCTGTAAAAATATTGACATTTTTACGTTTTACAATGCGCGCCGCACATATGGTCGTATCATCCCCCGGCGAACCCATATATAAATCACCGCATGTCCGGCAGAGCATCGACACAAGTCTCGGTGCCGACATCTCCTCCTGACATGCACGCCTTATATACTCCGCCGCACCTTGCCGTCCCCAGCCAAAGGTCAGCATATTGCCGACGCCGGCATGGACAACACCGTCGCTGAAAAGAACAAAACAATCTCCCAGCGCAACGTCAAATCTAAATTCCCTTATCGTCTTATCTTCAATTTTCTTGACTGTATAAGGAATATTAATCATCTTTTTATTTCTTATAAAAACACAGCCCGGATTATCATATTCTACAAGATATGCCCGCCCGCTGTTAAAAATCTGAAGGATAGAAAAGGTTGAGTAAGCAACCTTTCTGACACTGCACACCGGAAGTGTTTTGGCAATCGTATCAACACAGTCCTCCAGTTTTGCGCCCTGCCTTAACATCGTTCCGAGAATTTTTGAAGTCAGCGTCGCTAAAATATTTGCCTTCACGCCGCTTCCCATACCGTCGGACAAAATAATAATATCCGAATCCCCGGTTTTGATATGCTCAAGCTTATCGCCGCACAGCTCCTCGCCGTGCTTACAAAGACTTTTATAAGATACTTCCAAACTGATATTCATTACAGCCTCCCCGGTCTATAAATCCGCGTCTGACAGCATACTGTCACGCAGCTTCATCAGCGTCATCTTCGTCTCCGCAGTCGTCTCGCCTAAAAGTCCGGCAATCTCCTGGGCAACCATCATCTGCTTGTCAATAATCTCCTGGGCAATGTTGACGCCCTCAATCTTAAGCTTCCTTCGATTTTCTTTTTCCTTTTCCTCAGCTGTCGTATTTCTGAAAAATCCGATGGCAACCTTTTGGCTTCTCAAATAAAAAATATTCTGAACTGTCGTTAAACCATAGGACTTATAGACAACCTTTTTGTTCATGATGCTTCTCTTATTCTGAAATACTTCCTGAAAATCCTCCGCATCAATAATTTCATACAAATACTTCTTTACAGCCTCGTCCCGCGATATATTAAAGGCGACCTCGGCTGCATTATTAAATTCTCTGATTCGCAGGTCACCATCAACAATAATAATCATCTCCGGTGTTACAGACATAATCACATCTGTCAATGAACTTAAGCGGTCATACATATAGTTGACACACATATAAATATCGCTTCTCCCACGAATGGCTGCGATTGCTTTTTCCCGGCATGTATTAAACCCACAGGCGCCGCAGTTTAACTCCTTATCCGGCGTTTCCTTGCCAATTTTGGCAAGCATTGCCCGAATCTCTGAATCTGACGGCATCTCCTCCGCCTCTGAATGTGCCACAAAATGCTTTGTCAGGTCAATATCAATATCTTCATAATCCGGAAATTCCGGCATAATGCGTTCCTGAACAAGCATCTGTGATTTAAAGCGCTGTGCAGACTTCTTACCCGAAACCGGACCGTTGACACAGCCGGAGACGCAGGCATTCAGCTCAAGAAGACAGTGATGCAGCTCGCCTCTTAGGACACACTCCAAAATATCCTTACATTCATCGACACCAAAGACAACAATACGCTTATATCCGTCTTTTTCACCGGACTTTGCACGAAGCGCCCGGATCACACCGTCGCCTGTCGCATAAGCACCGTTGACCATCGGATTAATCCGGGTATGGTGATATGTCTCACAATCTGTTACCTGAACATTCTGCGCCTTCATCCAGCGCATCAGCTCCTTAAAGCTGATGACCGCATCAATGCAGCCCTTCGTCCGCTCATCCTTAAGCACCTCCGGCGCCTCGGCAAGACACGGTGTAATTGAAACAATTTTAACATCGTCTCCAAATTCCCGGCGCAGCATCCGACCATGGGCAACAATCGGCGAAACAACCGGCGCCAGCTGGCTCACAAGCTCCGGATAATACTTTTCTACAAGATTATTGACAACCGGACAGACGGTCGTAATGACGTTGTCCATATGCCCGTCTTTTAAAATACGGTCATATTCATTTGTCACATAGACAGCACCCTCTGCAGTTTCCCGCACTTCATAAAAGCCCATCTCATAAAGCGCCTCAATAAACTGTCCCGGTTCACTCTCGTCAAAAGCGCCGAGGTAAGCCGGCGAGAGAGATACGACAACCTTTTCGCCGTCCTCAATATATTTTTTCACTTTATCTATGTCGCTGAACACCTGAATCGCATGGTGAGGACATGCTTCAATACACTGTCCGCACAAAATACATTCTGCGGCAACAAATTGGGCCTGCTCGTCTTTTCTGCGAATGGCTTTGACAGGACACAGACGGACGCACTTATGGCAATCCTTACATTTTGCCTTTCTAAAGCCGATATTTGCCACGATTAAATCCTCCCGAGAATCTCCTTGTTGAAAAATTCTTCAGCAGTTGCAGGCGTCACTGAAAATAATTCATCATTGACTTTGACACAAACGCCTTTTTCACAATGGCCCATGCAAAAAGAGCCCGTCAGCTCAACTTTATCGCTGATGCCGTGCAGAGATACTAATCTCTGAAAGCTTGCAATAATATCTCTTGAGCCTTTTAAATGACATGAACTTCCTATACATATTGTAACTACCATAATTCATCCTCCCTTTACGGCTGACTTTGTTATTTCATTAACAAATTTTAACATAAGTTTCGACTAAATTCAATTTTTTTCATGCTCACGAAGCACGATTTCCAATGTTGAACAAAAATCCTTGTCTCCATCGCCCGCATTCAGTGCTTTTTCATAAACATTTCGGGCAACTTCAAGCCCCGGCATATGATAATGCTTTGGCGCCACAAGATTATGACAGATTTCTAAGTCCTTTGCCATATTGGCAACTGAAAATTGTGTCGTATAATCTTTATATCTGAGTGCCATCTGCTTTGAGTCATAATAATAATTCTGACCGCCGCCATAGGAAATCGCCGCACTGAATTTATCAATATCAATGCCCTCCCGAAGTGCAAGCGCCAGCGTCTCATTGACGCCGTTTTGTATCTGTGCAATAAGCGCATTGTGGCAAATCTTCATTAAAAGCCCCTTGCCATGCTCGCCCATATGCATAATACTCCGTCCCATATACTGAAGTATCGGCTTCACTTTTTTATAAACATCATAATCGCCGCCGACATAAATACCGACATCGCCGAGTCTTGCCGCATCTCTTGACTTCACAATCGGCGCATCCAAAAACGGTGTCCCCCGTTTTTCCAGCATATGAAAAATTTCTTCAGAAGCTTCGGGATCAATGGTACTCATATCAATACAGATTTTTGTACTGTCCATCACCGGCTCAATTTCCCGGTAAACAGACAATGAATGTTCTGAGCGCGGAACAACTGTAATAATCACATCACTGTTTGCCGCAGCCTCAAGTGAGCTTCCACAGGCAATGGCGCCATAGCCTGCCAAAAGTGCCGTTTTTTTTGCATCAATATCAAAAGCATATACTTTGTCATCGTGCTTTTTAATGACGTTGTAGCACATCGGCTCACCCATAATTCCAAGCCCGATAAAGCCTATCCTCATCGCATAAACCTCCCATCCTCAGACAGGTTCGCCTTGTCTGATGTCAGCGCAAATTCAACATATACTGACACTAATTTCATTATAAAAGATTTCAGACTAAAATAAAAGCCGGAAAATATACCAAATGCGTGTGTACGTTAAAAAATACACAATCCTTTGCTATATTCCGGCTTTTTCCCAAAACGTATTTATTTTTTCTTCGATATTGCCGATGGACGCCCGCTCATAAGGAAACCATTCTCTCGGAAAAAGGCTGCTGTACATTCGGTAATTAAACCGCTCGTCCAAAAGTACAATAATCCCCTTATCCTTTTCCGTCCGTATGACGCGCCCCGCCGCCTGCAAAACCTTATTCATTCCCGGATAAAGGTAAGCAAAATCAAAACCGCTGCCCTCTTTTTCATCAAAATATTTTTTTAAAAGCTCACGCTCACCGCCGGTCTGCGGCAGTCCTGTACCGACAACAAGGACACCAATAAGCCTGTCCTCCTTTAAATCAATGCCCTCCGAAAATATACCGCCGAGCACGCAAAAGCCGACAACAGTTGACATAATGTCAGATTTAAAATTTTCCAAAAACGCTTCTCTTGCCGATTCAGTCATGGCGCTCTCCTGCACAATGATTGTCAGTCCGTTGCCTGCCTTTGAAAGCTCCTTTTCTGCAATCACTTCATAGACAGCCTCCATAAATGCGTAAGACGGAAAAAAAACCATATAATTGCCGTTTTTACCGCGTACTGTTTTTAAAATATACTCGGCAATCCGCTCATATTCTTCTCTGTTTCGCCGCGTATATCTGCTGCTCACATCACCCGCCGTCAAAATCATGCGGTTGCTCACATCAAAGGGCGATACGGCATACAAATCATAATCCTCTTTCGGCGTCACACTCAAAAGCGACTTATAATATTGGATTGGCAAAAGCGTCGCCGAAAAAAAGACTGCCGAACGTCCCTTTTCAAGACACATCCCCAAATCTCCCGACGGATCAACACAAAAAAGCTTTATCATAAACTTTTTTTCGCCCTGCCGCTCGTCGTAGATAATATAACGGCTGTCCATATTATCGTACACATTGACAAACCACCGTGCATTAAGATAAAGCTCAAGTACCTTTTCTTTCACTTTCACAGGTGCCGGAGCCCGGCTTTTTAAAAACTTTTCTATATCAGAAATCATCCGCATTAAAAATACAGACAGCCCTCCGGCGCTTTCAAGCTGCATACATTCCTCACACTCGTCATAAAGCTCTCTCATACACTTAATGCATTTGCCAATTTTTCCGGCAAGACGGCGCTCATAAGGCATCACTGCTGCCCTGACCGCTTCAAAATCTGCCAGATAAAGAGGTGCGCTGTACATTTCCCGCGCCCTGTCCACAAGATTATGCGCCTCATCAATGAGAAAAATATAGTTTTCTTTCACATTATCAAAAAATCGCTTTAAGTAAACCTGAGGATCAAACACATAATTATAATCACAGATAATGCCGTCCATCCAAAGCGCCGCATCAAGCTGCATTTCAAAAGGACAAACATTATATTTTTCAGCATAAACTTCAATGACATCTTTTGTCAGCGCCGTCTCATTTGTGACCATATCAAACACCGCGTCATTGACTCTGTCGAAATGCCCTTTCGCTCTCGGACAGTCTTCGGGATTACACTTTGCCTCATCAAAAATACAGATCTTATCCTTTGCCGTCAGCGTTACCGCCTTAAATAAAAGCCCGTTTTTGCGCAGCAAATCATAAGCTTCCTCGGCAACCGTCCGGGTGATTGTCTTTGCCGTCAGATAAAAAATCTTTTCTGCCTGCCCCTCGCCCATCGCTTTCACCGACGGAAAAACTGTGGATATCGTCTTGCCTGTTCCTGTGGGCGCTTCCATAAACAGCCGTTTCTTCTGCAAAATTGTCCGATAAACGCCGGAAACCATCTTCTTCTGCCCCGGTCTGTACTCAAACGGAAACGAGAGTCTTGCCGCACTGTCATTGCGCTTTTTCCGCCACTGACGCTGCCACTTCAGCCACTTGGCATATTCTGCCATAAGTTCTTCAAACCAAATCTTTAATTCCTCAAAGGTTTTTGTCTCCTTAAATTGCTTTACCTTTTCTGTTTCAATATTCACATAAGTTACCTGAACTTCCATCACATCCAACTGATTTTGAAGTGCATAAATATAGGCATAGCAAAGCGCCTGCCCTATATGTTCCGGCAGCGGCGCCTCAAGTCGGCTTACATCTGCATAAGTACCTTTGATTTCATCAACCGTATGGAAAAGCTGCATTCCGGCTTCACCTCCGTCCTCAAGACCGCCGAGCCGGTATTCCTCAATAATACCGTCAGCCCGCCCCTCAAGGACAATCACCATGTCATCGCCGGCATCATATTCTGTCTTTAGTGTCACCTCGGCTCTGTACTCAGGTCCTGCCAGCTTCTGCAGCTTCTTATGGATTTTTTGTCCTTCCTGCATGGCCTCCGCGTCTTTTAGAGCGCCGACCGTCCGGTCAATATCGCCTGACTGCAAAATAAACTCCGCAAGGCGGCGGACAGAGATTTTGTAGTTAGTTTTTATCATAGTTATTTTTTCTTCTAATCATTCATAAAAGGAATTTTTACAGGTGCTTTTGGTGAACAAATAATCTGCCCATTATTGCTGTATCTATCCGATTTCGTCACTTTTACATGATGCACAATATCTTCCATTTTCTTTTTTTCAGAACCTTCTTGAAGCAACTTCCGCCAAAGAAATCTCTCTTTAGACTCTATACCTTTTGGAAATTTCTGCCTCCCCGGTGATACAATAAAAGCATGTTTTTCAATCGTTGGATTTGCTAAAACTTTTAACTCATTATATCTTTTCAAAAAATCTATCGTAGCACTAATTTGGTCGTATGGATTATCACTATTTTTGATTGAAATGTTCTCTCCCTTGAGTTCAACGAAACATATCTGCGGCTTATCTTTACAGTATAACAAAAAATCGCATTTACGCTGACTGACAGTATCAGGAATTAATCTTCCATCAGGTTCTGTTAAAAACACGCCTTCATCTACTACCTCTATAGGCATAAATGAATTTTTATCAGATTTCCTATCTTTAAGATTTCTTTTCTCTCCTTTATTAAGGCACTCGAATAATTCATTATATTTTCCCAATGCCAAATCGCCTGTCTGAGTAAAATTTCTGTTTTTGAGCTTTTCTTTTTTACTCATCCCCTCACCTCTCACGCTTCGCTTTCGGATAACAAATAAAACAATTCTGTATACTTTTCATTGATTTTGTCTGAAATTTCATCAATCATCTCTGTATTTATTTCTTCGAATTCTTTATCTATTAATTCCTGTACGCTTGTATCTTTATTAAGTTTTAATGCTGTAATTTTTTCCGGGATAATTTCGCAACCATTTCCCACAATATCATGTACTTTTTTAGTCAGATTTGGAAAATCTCTAATCACTTTTCCTGCACAATATAACGCATTTACTGATGTTAAAATGTAAGGACTATGCGTTGTCACCATGACAGTACTATCATTAATATTTGCAAAATAAGCAATAAATTCAACAACTTTATCCTGAAGACTTGGATATAAATGTGCTTCCGGCTCCTCTATAATTACAAACGCATTTTCTTTTTTTAACATCAAAATATATAATTGATTCAGCAACCACAAAATCTCTTGCTGTCCCGATGATGCAAAATTAATCGGCACCTGTACTTTCTCGTTATGATTCTCCTCATCCTGAATAATAATATATTCTTTACCCGGATTATACTGATAATCACCTTTCAAATCAGAAATTAACATCTCTGATATCTTACTAACATCAAATTTTCTTTCACCATCAGGATATCGTTTATGCACATTCCTAATCCCGTCTGCAAACGCTACATGAATACCGTCAATAATACGCATAAACTCCCGTGTTATCAAATCAAGATTTTCACTTTCAATTAAAGAACGATTATTAACTAATAGTGTAATCATACTTCTTCCTGCAGGTATATAATATGTTTCTTTGTAATCATCAAAAATTCTGTTTATATTATTTTTAAAATTATCATAATTACGCAATCGTTCCTTACTTGCATAAGCAAGACTAAAATATGCATCTGCTTTTTGCTCATGCAAAGTTAAAGCTTCACCTTCTAACCGTTTTATTTCCCGTGACAAATTTGGTGAATAACGAACGCTTATATACTGCCTGGACGTTCCGTTAAGGTTAACATCAATCCAAATATCATTTGTGTACTCATATTTTAAATATAAACGTCGGTCTAAATCCCAACTTCGTCCAAATAATGAAATAAAAATTGACTTTAACTCTCTCTTTAAAACCTTATTAAACCCCTCACTAATATCATTGCCTTTGTAAAGTGCACTATCATATACCTGACAAAGATAATCTGTTAATGTAGTTTTAATAATTCTAAAAAAATATATTGCTTTTGCAACAGTACTTTTACCTGTTGCCTGTTCTCCTATAAGTATATTAAAATCTTTTATTTCCATATCCAAAGTTTTTACAGGACCTAGATGCCTAATTATAATTTTTTGCAAATATCTCACACTCCCTATACATCTTATTTTTTTATAATAGTTTCTCTGTGCTTATTATACCCCAATGCCACATCTTTGAAAAGTCTCTTTAGCTATACGCTTTTCATGATATAGGATTTTCAAAAAATTTTCCACAAACATAAAGACCTACAAAACCGAAGTGCCTGCAGGTCTTTTAACTTTTATCCAATTAACATTTTAACGAATACCATACTCCGCGCAGATTTCTTTAAATTCGCCCGAATCCGCAAAGCCGTTGAATACATGTTCACGGCTCTTGCCGCTTTTAAGCACTTTCACCCATGCATCTAAGCCTGCAGGGTCTGCTTCTCTGTCCATGAATACGCGGTACATTGTTTTGACATATTCTTTATCTGAAAGGTTTTTCTTTTTAAATTCATCGGAGAATACAAAGCCGTGTGCAGCTTCTTTCGCCGTATTCTTTCCTGTCAGAATCTGTGTACACCAGCTGTTTAAGCCATCCTTGTCAGCGTCACGGCCAAGGCATAAGCGATAGCAGCGGACGATAAACTTTGTCACACCTTCATTCTGATCCATCGGCGCTGTCAGTGTGACGTTTCCGCGGATAATGCCATATTCCTCACAAATCTCTGTAAATTCGTTAGATTCCGCAAAGCCTTTAAATACATGCATTCTTGATAAACCGCTGTCAAGCACATCTAACCATGCGTCTAAACCTGCCTTATCTGCCTTACGGTCAAAAAATGTCTGATATAAAATCTCCAAGTATTGTGTGTCCGTAAGTTTTCTTTTCTGAAATTCAGGACTTTCAATAAAGCCCTGCGCAACCTTGGCGCCCTGTTCCTTGCCGGACTTTAACACATCTGTCCAAGCTTTAAGTCCGCTTGCATCAGCTTCACGCTGAAGAATATTTGTATATAAGCGTTTTACAAAATCTTCAACAGGATCGGTTTTCTCCGGTTCCTCAGGCTCCACCGGCTTGCCGTCATCTTTATAATGATTTACAAAATACCACCGATTGTCTCCCGGATTTTTAAAATCTTTAGATAATGTGGCCTCATGTGTAATATCATAGAATACTCGAACAGTTTCACCGCTGGCTAACTCAAATTCCATATTAGACACAGGGTATACCCACGGCATTAATCTAGAACCACATGTTCCCTGACCAAGCTGTGTCTTAAAAAAATCTTTCTTAACTCTCAATTCGCCTTTTTCAAGATCACAGGTCGCATATTTTTTATAGCTTTCTCTATCAGAGTCTAGCCCAAAACCTGT
>USSL01000032.1 GCA_900557175.1 uncultured Eubacteriales bacterium | reverse complement strand
ACACAGTAAGCCGACAAACAGGAGGTTCTTGCCTCCGGATGAGGGCAGGGCAATCCCGATATTTTAAAGCAGTCCGCACAGCCGGTGCACGGGCCTGCAAGCATCGTCAGGCCGCGCATACCGCCATCCTCCAATGTTTTTATGAAATTCTTTGACATTTGATTATGAATATGCTTTGTGCGCTTTATCTGCTCATGATCATGATAATCTGTCACGGTATACATTGACTGTAAAACAAGTGCATACCGGTACACACCCACTTTTTCCTTCATCTGTCCGGGCGTTCCGCAATCCGGCGGACAGCCATAATTTTTCCCATAGTTGCCGCACAAATTTTCTTCACAATAGCGTCGCAGCGACGAATCAAAAACCATATCCTTTGTTTCCATCACGGCCGCATAGTCAAAGCCGGCCTCAAGTGCCCCATGAATATATAGATTTTTATTCATTGAGTCCCCCACTCCTTTGTCATTCACTATCTCTGTCGTTTGTCAGTTTAAATTTATCTAAAACATAAAAAACAAGACTTAAAATCATTCCGACGATGCAGGCAAGTACCATACCGGTAAGCTCTACATTGCCGATTTTAACAGCAATGCCCGAAAGGCCGGTAATAAAAATAATCGAGGTCAATGTCAGATTTCTTGATTTGCCATAATCGACTTTAGAATCTACAAGTATTCTGAGTCCTGACGTACCAATCATGCCATACAGCAGAAATGAAATACCGCCGATGACCGGATTTGGAATGGTACTTATAAGCGCTGACAGCTTTCCGAGTACCGAGCAGAGAATTGACAGTACCGCAGCGCCGCCGATCACCTGTACGCTGTAAACTTTTGTCACAGCCATAACGCCGATATTTTCACCGTAAGTTGTTGTCGGCACAGAACCAAACAAACCTGAAATTGTTGTCGAAAAGAAATCGCCGAATAAAGAGCGGTGCAAGCCCGGATTTTTCAGTAAATCACGGCCGACAATTTTACTTGTAACAACCTGATGACCGATATGCTCGCTTGTTACGAGAAGAATTGCCGGAAGTATTGTCAAAATAGCTTCTGCGTTAAATTTCGGCAGCTGAAAATTAGGAAGCGCCACGAAAGATGCCTCTTTGACTGCCGTAAAATCCAAAATACCGCAGCATGCCGCCGCAACATAACCGGCAATAATCGCAATTAAAATCGGAATAACAGATAAAAACTTTCTGAAAAGAATCTGCCCGAACACGGCAACACCGAGTGTCACCATAAATACAACAATATTTTTAGGATCAATCGTCTCATCTAAAAGGCCGCCGTTTTTTGCGGCATTTCCGGCAAGTTCAAGACCGATTAAGGCAACAACCGGCCCCATTGCTGCCGGCGGCAGCACAATATCAATCCATTTTGTGCCGAATTTTTTAATAATGAGCGCCACAACCATACCGCATATACCGATGGCAACAAAGCCGCCCAAAGCATATTCATAACCAAACTTCTCTATAACAATTCCTGCCGGGGCAAGAAAAGCGAAGCTGGAACCGAGATACGCCGGCGCTTTTCCCTTTGTAATTAAAATAAACAGCAGTGTCCCGACACCATTCATAAATAAAACGATGGCCGGATTAATGTTAAATAAAAACGGTACCAAAACCGACGCGCCGAACATGGCAAACATATGCTGAATACTTAATGGTATCAGCAGCCCTACAGGCACTTTTTCTTCAACCTGAATGATTTTTCTTTCCATTTCTTCCTCCATAATAAATAATCAGACCAAAGCGGACAAGTCCGCTTCGAACTCCCTAAATTCCTCAATCCTTGAGGGACTTGCTCCGCTTTGCGCGTCAGATGCAGACTGCCATAGGCAGTCATATTCCATATGCATCTGGCCGCATCCCTCGCGGAGCTTTTTTATGACATGGGAAGCAATTTCCTATGTCATAAAAAACCGCGCTGCCACCTTAAGTGACGCGCGGCTTTTTATGTATTTTATCATATAATATAAAGAAGGTCAAAAGTATTTGCTTCATTATATGACTACTTTTTAATAACATTCATTCTAGGGCTTATATACTTAAATTTATCGCCCCTAACTAATGACTTTGTTCTATGAAGAGGATTATCGAATTGGTCATAAACAATTTCACGTATAAGCAGCAGCGATGTTCCCGTTTTAATATCCAGCATCGACGCCTCATATCGATTACATTCACTTATCTCTATTTCCATCACGGAATTTCCTGTAACAAGCCCATATTTATCTCTCAATATCTGATAAAGAGACGTGTCATCCAAATTTTCTACAAGTATATTTTTCAGATGCCCGGGAAAATAAAGGTTTTCCAACATTACAGGGATGTTATCCGCCATACGCAACCTTTCAACATGAATAATCGGTTCTCCCGGTTCAAGCTTTAATTCTCGGATGTCTCTGTCAGTTGCCTCCTCAAGAACAAATTTTAGAGTTCTGCCTCCGGGCATCTTCCCATTTCGTTTACATAAGTTTGTAAAACTATTCGGGCTTGACAAATCTTCTTCCATCTTTTGTTCCTGAACAAATGTACCTTTACCTTGCTTTTTTGCAAGTACACCTTCATCCACAAGCTGAGCCAACGCTTTGCGCACTGTCATACGGCTTATCTGATACATTTCGCTCATTTCCAATTCAGTAGGGATTTTTTGATTTGGTTTGAGCTCTCCTTCTGCAATTTCCTTTAAAATCAAGTCCTTGAGCTGCTTATATAGCGGCACAATACTCGTTGTATCCAACATTTGCATACCTTTTTCTCTCCAACTCCGCATATCGCATTTATATGTATAAATTATAGTACATATATATACAAATAGCAATATATTAGCGACTGTTACAGGAAATTTTTCCCTATAAACTATTTATTTAGTATTCTACATGCCACATATATCTCCTGACATCCACGGAATGGCATCTCGCATCTGCAAGCTTATGACTGTAAATACTTAAAACACCTGTAAATACCAAAGGGCTCAAATATTCGCATACATTTGCCCCAAGAACATCAACACCAAATTCTTTTGCATCAAGTACAGTAACCTTCTTTCCGTATTTTTTAAG
Organism: uncultured Eubacteriales bacterium; assembly: GCA_900557175.1. GTDB lineage: Bacteria > Bacillota > Clostridia > Lachnospirales > Lachnospiraceae > Scybalocola_A. Next base: position 8,823 of record USSL01000032.1, on the reverse strand, counting down.
GAATCTCACTGCACGTTCATCCATTATCCGTTCACGTCCGGTACCTACGAGCACAAGGAAAGGTACTTCTTTATCAACAACCTCAAATGGTCCATGGAAAAATTCTCCGCAGTGTATAGGATTTGAATGAATCCACTGACATTCCATAAGGATACAGGTTGTTGTTGTATAGGCTACATTATAATTTGCCCCGCTGGCCATCACATGAATAACCGGTTCATTCTTATGAGTTTTTGCAAATTCAAGTGCCCCCGGCAACGCATAATTTCTTGCCTTTCCAATCACATCGTCGATAATTGTAAAACCATTTTGTATTTCTTCATAATGGTCATAACCTTCAATTTGCTGTACAAGTTCAATTGCAAATTGAAGTGCAATTGCCATAGAACCTGTAGAATAATGGTATTTAGGCTCATCTCCATAGTAAAACACATAATCACCCTGCTCGCCAAGTGGTGATTGCTCTTTCCCAGTTAGTGTTACAGACACTGCACCGACAGATTTTGCAAGCTTTGCAGCCTCCACAGCCTCCGATGTTGAACCACTAAAAGATAATGTTACAACGATTGAATTTTCATCCAACGCTTTTGGTGTACATAACACAAATTCTTTTGCAGTATAAACCCAGCTTTTAATTTTTTTAGATTCGCAGCTTATAAAAAAATTGGCCGGTGTAAGTCCTGCTTTTGAGCCACCGCAGGCTGCAAAATAAACCTTATCAATGCCGCCCGTTTCTTTTCTTGAATCAATAATTTCCTGTACAACCTTCTTATAATCTATCTTCATTTCAAATACCTCTCTTAATAATCCAATTTACGATAATAGCGTCTTATTTCCATCGGATGCTTTCTGGCTTCCTCTAACTGTACATTTAATCTTGCATAGACCGAAGCAATAACCATCGGACTCAAGATACCTCTGAACTTATCTGCGATCCCTTCAAGCGCGTAGTCTTTTGTATCAAATACTGTGATATTCCCACATATTCTCGGAAGAAAGTTTAAGACTCTGTCTGTTTGTACTCGAGCATCATCCTCACCGGCAAATACAAGCACATTTGTATCTCTCTCGATAACTTCTAATGTGCCATGAAAAAAATCAGCAGCTGAAATAAATTTTGTTCTCATCCACAGCATTTCTTCCATATAGCACATAGCATAGCTGTAAGCCGCCCCCTGTAAATTTCCTCCTCCGATCACATAATGCATATTATCATCACAATGCACAGATGCAAATGTTTCTGCCTTTGCATCTGCTTTTCTTTGAACATCGACAAGCGCATCAGGCAAATTTTCAAGCTGACTGCAAAATTCATCATAATCGGGAAATTCCCCCGCATTTTTCATAAGCCGCAAAACAAACAAAAGCATCTTAAAATAGGAATCCCCAGGCGCACTAAAAAGGATATCTGATTTCAAAGCCAGCGGTACATTTTTTTCGTCTATAAATCCAATAACCTTTGCACCTCTCTCATGCACATAATCAACTGCTGCAACAACCTCTGGCGTATTCCCTGTCACAGATGTTATAAGCACAAGCGACCGTTCTGTTAATTCTGAATGGCCCAGCGCTGGTAAATCCGCTGCATTTTCCAAATAAACTTTTATCTTGGAATGGCCTCTCATATATGCCTCAATTTCCATCCCTGAAGCATATGTACCGCCGATGCCGACTAAAAACAAATTGTCATATCCATCGGAACAAAGCTTATCAACAGCTGCATCAATTTCCGGCTTTAATGCTAAAACAGCCTCACTCTTAGCTTTGATTGTTTTTTCGCAAAACTTTAACATTGACTACACTCCTTTTTATATATTGTATACTGTTGTATATAATCGTATGCTAACATTATGTATTGTATTTGTCAATATTTTTTACATTATTATTTTAAGGCCACTTCCAAAAGAACCCTCTACAAGACAATTTTTAGCCGAATATTCTGACGCAGCCACCATTGCCGGTATCGCTATTTCTTTTGTAATTAAAGTATTCTTTTTCCATCCGCGTTTTAACATTCCCGAAAGAAGTGCCGCACAAAAAGAATCTCCTGCCCCCATCGTATCTACAGGTGTAATTAATTCAGCCTTTCCTTCAAAAACCTCTCCGCTTTCTGCAAAGAGCTTTTGTCCTCGCGGTCCCATTGTCATTAAAACATTTTTACATCCATAAAACATGACTTTTCTTGCAAACACCTCAATCTCCTCATTTGTCACCATATGTTCACAGGAAAAAAGTGCCAAATCCATCACCGGACAAAGCTTTCTCAAATATTCATCAGTTCTATACCGTTCTTCAGAGGAAAAATCAAATGTCAGCAGTGCCTTCGTTTCTGTCAGCTTTAAAAATTCATCTTCGATATGTGCATAGCAAGAACCATGAATTAAATCATAAGTACTCATATACTCAATATCCTGCGGCTTCAGCACAGGGGGATAAAGCGTGCCCACACCATGTTCACTGCCAAAATATTTACCGTCAAATACCCTGTTTCCGTCCACAATATTTACTGCTGCTTTGCCTGAAGTGCCTTCGACTATGCGGCATCTTGAAATATCTATATTCTTTTCTTTGGCGCACTTCATAATGTGCTTCCCGATATCATCAGTACCTACAGTCCCCAAAAATCCTGAATCCATCCCATTCTCACTTGCAAAAACAGCCACATTTAATGCATTTCCGCCGGGATACGCCGTATGCTTATGGATATAATAATCAACGCAGCAGTCTCCAAATCCTAAAACTCTCATACTTTCTTCCTCTCAATCTTAAATTATCCTTTGACACTTCCCTGTGTCAGCCCTCTGACAAATTGTTTTTGAAAAACTAAAAACACAATAATCACTACACCTGCTGAAATTACAAGTCCGGAAATAAGTACCGGGAAATCAGTTTTTAGCGCAGATTGCAGTGTTACAAGACCTACAGGTATTGTTTTCAATTTATCCGATTCAATAAAAACAGTCGCAAACATATATTCATTCCACACATGCATTGTTGCGAAAAGAGCACCTGAAGCAATAACAGGCTTACAAATTGGCATAACAATTCGTGTGAAAACTTTAAAAGATGTACATCCGTCCAAAAAGGCAGATTCTTCTATTTCCTGGGACATGGATAGCATATAAGACCGCATTAACAGCACTGTAAAAGAAAACTGAAAAACACAATATGTCAGAATCAATCCCATATGCGTATTATAAAGCTTCAATGATTGAAGCAGCTTAAAAAGAGAAACTAAATTTACCTCTGGAGAAATCATCATTCCGCCAAGAATAAATAAAAATACTAAGTTTCTTCCTTTGAATTGAAATCTACTAAGGACATAAGAGGCCAAAGCGCTAAAAAACACTGTTAAAAATACCGATACAGCTGTAACAATAACACTGTTCAAAAAGTATTGTCCAACACCATACTTAATGGCATACGCATAATTTTCCCATTTAAAAACTGATGGCAAAGCCCATGGAGATGAAAGAAATTCTGTATTATTTTTTAAACTAGACAGTAACATCCATATCAGAGGTACAATAATTGTAACTGCAAACACGCAGAAAAATAAAAAAATTAATATTTTTCCTGCGGAGCTATACCAATGTTGTTTTCTCATATTGCCCCCTATTCTTCACCCGTATGTGATAATTTAATCTGTACCAATGACAAAATAAGTGTAATGACAAATATAATGACTGCATATGCGCTGGCCACTCCCATCTCATCATTAATAAACGCAGAACGGTACATCGCCGTCGCAAGCACTTCGGTTGAACGTCCCGGACCGCCGCCGGTCATAACCTGGATTTCTGTAAATATTTTAAAGCTTCCAATTACTGTAATAATCGCTGTCACAAGCATCGACTCTTTTGCCATTGGCAATGTTACATAAAAAAATCTTTTAATTGAACCCGCACCATCTATTTCTGCTGATTCATAAAGTTCACGCGGTATTTTCTGGATTCCCACTAAATCAAGAAGCATACAATACCCGATATATTGCCATTGAGAAACAAATATACAGCAAAAAATAGCTAATGATGCATCGCCCAGCCACATAGGCGTTGTATGTTCAAAACCTATAGAATGAATAAATGCATTCAACAAACCCGAATTGGGATTAAAAATACATTTCCACAAAATACCAAGTACTGACATAGAAATCAATGACGGTAAAAATAATACTGTTCTGAAAAATTTCTGAAAACGCCTCATAAAAATTTCTTCAAGGCAGGCCGCAAGCACCATAGCAATAACAACCTGACATAATACAGAAAAAGCGGCATATAAAATATTATTTTTTAATATCGTCATAAAATTTTCATCTGTAAAAATTTGTATGTAATTATCGAAGCCTACCCATTTTCTTTCAGGAGAATAAGAAACCCATTGATATAAGCTGTCAATCACAGAACGAATAAGCGGATAATAAACAAAGATTGCCAGACCGATAACGACCGGGGCCAAATACAAAATAATAATTTTTTTATTCTTATATACCTTCATGCATATTCCCCCTTAAAGCTGCAGGCTGCAGTGTATTTTACCCGTCCACTGCAGCCTCACTGACTTATTCTTCATCCATTGTCTGAACAGTTTTAGCTTCATCTGCAACCTTTTTCATAAGTTCTTCCGGAGTTACATCACCCGAAATAATTTCCTGCAAACCCGGTACATAAATTTCTGCTAATTTACTGTGGATATCAGAATCAAGCCAATTTACAAAGCCATCTGCCTTATCCATTTCTTCTACTGCCTGAAGCATAACATCACTTGAATTATCAGCAGTATGTACACCCTGAATTGCCGCCGGACTGGAAAGCTGTGTAATCATTTTTTCCTGCCAAGGCTTGCTTGTCATTAATTTAAGAAATTCTACTGCAACATCAGGATGCTCACATTTACTGGAAATCATAAATCCATCAGGCGAGCCTGTAATGAGATTTGTGTTGCCTTTGGCGCCTTCCTGCGCAGGAATTCTAAATACACCTGCATCAACACCGTTTTCCTCACATCTGCCAAATTCAATAGACTGCATATATGTCATCGCCGCTTTTCCTATAAAAAAGTCATTTCGAGCCATGTCAAAATCCATCGCATTCGTATTTGGTGTAAAATACTCTTTATCATTTAATGTTTTAAGCATATTCAACGCTTCCACATATCCTTCATCCGTAAACTCACCAGTCTTATAATTATAATCTCTCGCACGTACATCTTCAGGTACACATAAGCCATTAAAAGTTGAAATGTAATGGCAGGAAGCCCATGGATCCTGATTTCCCAAAGCCAGCGGAATAATACCTGCATCTTTAAATGTCTGACAAACATCTAAGAATTCTTCCCACGTAGTTGGTTCTTCAACATTATACTGTTCAAAGAGCGCTTTATTATAAACCATCATTTTGCAATCAACACGTATCGGCACACCATAAATCTTTCCTTCATTTTCAAACGGAACTAAAGATGCCGGTATAAAGGAATCCTTCCACGCACTATCTTTTTCATAGTAAGAAGTTAAGTCAAGGACACTTCCGGCACGCGCAAATTTTTGTCCAAACTCGCCACTCCAAGAAAAGAATATATCCGGTGCGTCATCAGCTCCCAACATAACTTTTAATTTTGACTTATAATCCGGATCACCCACATTTTCAATGACAATATCTACATTTGGATGTGTTGATTCAAACTCCGCTGCCAAATCTTCGAAGTATGGTGTTTCATCAACATTAATCCAATTGTGAAAAAGCTTTAATGTAATTTGTTCATCTGATTCGTCCCCGCCTCCGTTCCCTTTTGTTGCTTCTGTTTTGCCCTGCCCGCCTTCAGCTTTTGGACTTTCGCTCTCTGACTGCCCTCCGCAACCTGTCAATACTGCCGATGCAGTCAAAATCATTGCCAATACATACCCTGAAATCTTTTTCATATCCATACCTCCATATTTGTATAATAATGTATGCTTACAATATACATTGTTATCTTATAAATGTCAATATGGTTGTTGAATATGCGAGTTTTTTCGTCGATATATACAATATCCTTTATATATTTTTGTGGAAAACTACTCGAAAAAATCTAAAGCTTATTGTTAAACATCAAATTGAAACCCTATTACTGCGCAAAAAAAGGATGTACCATATAAGATACATCCTAAATAGACATTATTTCATTATGCTTCTGCTTTTAAATATTGTTCTCGCTTTCCTAAAGCTTTTATTATTTTTTTCCACACCCACGCAAACAGGCAGGCATAGAGAACACCCATAATGTTATTGAATATTCTAAGAGCTGCGGCCTGTGTCAAGCCATAAATGCCAAGTGCCGCCATCATGGCACCGATACAGTTAAATACCGTCTTATACTTATATGTACCGCAAAAACCGATACAAAGTCCTGCCAACGGACCAAAAAACGAAGCCAGCGACTGAGGAATTAGATGCCACATCAGATAAAAAAGTCCTGTGCCCCCAACAGCGCCTACCACTCTGTCGCGCGCACGCACATGAAGCTTTCCTGCATAAGCCGTCAGAAGCGATGAACATGCAAAGCCGCCCCACATCAAACGTTCCATGCCAAGCAGCGATGCAAAAAGATAAAAACTGCTGATACCCAGCGCCGTTCTTAACTGCCAAAGACGGCGCTCATCAGACATATCTATATTTTTCAAAACATCAATAAACTTCTTTTCTTTCTTTTTCCCATGGTGTTTTAAAAAATATAGCGCACCACACACGGCAAAGCAAAAAATCATCATCGCGCCCCGCGCTTTAAAAACTTCCAAATCCGGACGTGTCCCCGTGAGGAAAATATAGCCGAACATATAAAGACCGCCGTTGCCCATTTCAGGCTGTTCGCAGGCCATAAAAAGAATCACAAACATTGATACAAGATTTAAAACAAAAGCAGCCAGCGGCGGCATAAACTGCACCGCAACAGAGGAAATATATAAAATAGTAAAGATAATTGCCATATTGATGAGCGCATCTCTCATACAATAATCAAAATCAACAAATCTGAGACATAAGAAAATACAGAATATAACGACAGCCATATTACTGTTGTCATCACCGAAAAGCATTGCCAGCCCTGAAATAAAAATAACTGAAAAAATTACCATAAGCACAGCCCGCACTACCATCGCAGTAATCAGCCAACGCTTATGACGCTTATCCCCGGCTTCCCGAAACTTTTTCTTAAGAACTGCCGGTTCATCCTGAAGCGCCTGATAAAAATCCATTAAATCTCCTCCTCGTACTGTTTCATTAACCGATTTGCATGAGTGACCATCGCCATAAAACTGCCAAAATCATCACCCATTGATTTTTTCAAATAATAAAGAGGCTTTAAAATCCTCTTATAGTTTGTATCAAGCTCACGCTGACCGTCCGCTGTCAGCATAAGACTGCACCGCCGTTCATCCTCCGGACATTTTACCTTCACAATATCTCCTTTATTTAAAAGCGATTTAATTACCCTGCTGACAGATTCCCGTTTCATGTGCATCTGCTCGCTGACCTGTGCCGGTCCAAGCTCTCCCTGGCGCAAATAAATTAAAAGAAGTAATTCCATCTCTGCAGGCGTCAATGTAAGCTTATCCGGATTAATTAATTTTGTTCTTGAAAAAAACTTGATTTCTTCTAAATCCTCAATCATAGACATCCATTCCTGTACAGCCAACTTAATTCCTCCTCTGCTTCATCACACTTTCATGTCGAATATACTTAACATTGTTAAGTATTGTAGCGCAGTAAGACCGACTTGTCAAGGAATTTTTCTGCAACAGAAAAACCCCGGAAGTCTTTCGACTCCGGGGCATCTTATGCTTAAACTCTGCTTTCATCTCTCGATGTCTGCGTATATATTCGTATATATTCGCAGTGCATACCGAAAGCGCAAGCGCTTCCGGTCACGGGCATTCGCTCTATAAGTCCTTCGACAAATATCCTTTCAAGAGTAAACTCCCGTCGGATATTTGTCTTGTCCTTGCACTGCTCATTGTCTATCGCGTATATTACTCGATGATTGTAGCAACACGGCCTGATCCTACAGTACGTCCGCCTTCACGAATAGCGAATGTAAGACCCTGCTCCATAGCGATTGGGTGGATCAGTTCGATTGTCATCTCTACGTTATCACCAGGCATGCACATTTCTGTACCTTCTGGAAGATTTACAACACCTGTGATGTCTGTTGTTCTGAAGTAGAACTGTGGACGGTAGTTGTTGAAGAATGGTGTATGACGGCCACCTTCATCTTTTGTTAAAACGTAAACCTGAGCTGTGAATTTCTTGTGTGGGTGTACTGAACCTGGTTTAGCAAGAACCTGTCCTCTTTCGATTTCTGTTCTCTGAACACCACGAAGTAAGCAGCCGATGTTATCGCCAGCCTGAGCCTCATCAAGAAGCTTACGGAACATCTCGATACCTGTTACAACAGTCTTTCTTGTCTCTTCCTTGATACCAACGATTTCAACTTCGTCGTTTACATGAAGAACACCACGCTCTACTCTACCTGTAGCAACTGTACCACGGCCTGTGATAGAGAAAACATCCTCGACTGGCATTAAGAATGGCTTGTCAACTGGTCTTTCAGGATCTGGAACCCACTCATCAACTGCAGCCATTAACTCAAGAATCTTGTCGCCCCATTCGCTTGATGGATCTTCAAGAGCCTTAAGAGCTGAACCGCGGATAATTGGTGTATCATCACCTGGGAACTCGTACTCGTTAAGGAGTTCACGGATTTCCATCTCTACTAACTCAAGTAATTCTTCATCGTCAACCATATCACATTTGTTCATGAATACAACGATGTAAGGAACACCTACCTGAC
>USSL01000031.1 GCA_900557175.1 uncultured Eubacteriales bacterium | reverse complement strand
CTAGTGACGGCACCGAGCCTGTGTTTGAGCGAAGCGAGTTTTGGCGAATGCCGTCTATAGACGCGCGGCGTTCATAGAAAGGCGCAGCGTGTCACCAGAAATGATATGCCGCCCTATGCGCGTGAAATAATGGCAACAAAATTTCCAATATGCTAAGTCGACAAACCTCAATTTACCCCCTCATAAATACAACTTCCCCATCTTTAATTGTCATCACAACGCAAATTTCTTTAAGCATCCCGGCAGGCACTTCCATCGGGTTTTTATCAAGAATAACAAAGTCGGCCTTTTTTCCGGCCTCGATGCTTCCTTTTTCATCCTCCTCAAAATATTGATAAGCACCGTTAATTGTAATCGCTTTCAGCGCATCATAAACCGAAACTTTTTCTTCAGCACCGAGAATATTTCCCTCTCTGCTTTTTCTGTTGACCGCACACCATACCGTTTCCATCATGTCCGGTGCAATGACCGGCGTATCCTGATGAAATGTGAAAATCATCCCCTCCTCTTTTGCTGTATGTGCACTGCTTATTTTTTCAGCACGGCATTTACCGAAATTTTTCAGGTGAATGTCTCCCCAGTGATAAATATGTGCAATAAAGAACGATGCCATCATCCCAATATCCGCCATCTCCTTAAGCTGATCTGCTCTTGTCAACTGGGCATGAACCATGACAGGACGCATCGGGGCAGCGCCGCGGTATTTCTGAAGTGCTTTTTTATACGCCCGTATCATCTGAGCAGCCGCCGCATCACCATTGCAATGTACAAGTATTTGATGTTCCTCAGACACCGCCTTTTCCATAAAACCACAAACTTCATCATCAGTATAAATCGGATAACCGCAATAACCGTGATCATCCGTCTTTTCACTGTCATTTTCAGACTGGTAAGGCGCACTCATCCATGCTGTCCGCCCTTGAGGTGAGCCGTCTAAAAACAACTTATATCCACCAATTTTTAAATGATTTTTATATTTATCCACATAATCCTTATATATTTCCACCATATCAGCATGATCTTTAATATCCACGTAGGCTGCAATATCTGCCTTCATCTGCCCACTTTCCGAAAATAACTTAAGCATCTGCCACTCTTTAGCCTTTGTCATACCATCCTGTATTGTTGTAATTCCATAGCTGAAATAAATGTCCTGCGCCTTTGCCATCTGACGGACAAGCTGCGCCGCATCCGGCGCCGGTATCTTCCCCGCACCAAGCATCATAAATGCCGCTTCCTCAAGATAGCCATCCGGCTCGCGGCTTCCGGCCACCCTGCCGATATGTCCCCCCTGAATATCCTTTGTCCCGGCATCAATACCCGCAATTTCAAGGGCGCGGCTGTTTAGCACCCCCATATGCCCCGACGCATGTGTAATGGCAATACCATAATCGCTACCAAGCTTATCAAGCACGAATTTATCCGGATGCCTGCCTTCAGACAGAAAATTATGGTCATATCCAAATCCCATAATCCAACTTCCCTTTTGAGGTTTGTTTTCGTAAATGAAGTTTCTGATGCGATTTAAAATATCATCAAAACTTTTAGCGCCGTTTAAATTAACAAGAGCGAGTGTGCTTGCAAAAGCCGTAATATGACTGTGGCCGTCAATAAATCCCGGCAGCATCGTCCGCTGACATAAATCAACCGTTTCAACGGCCGCTGACGCAAGACTTTTTGCCATTTCAAGACTGCCTGCATATAAAATAGTATCATCTTCTGTCAGCACCGCTTCCACTATGCCCTCATCATCTGCCATCGTCAAAATTGTACCGTTATAATATAGCTTCTGTTCCATAAAAATCCTCCGTTCCTTTGTCTGTGCGGGCATCCTGCCTGATTTTCATAATCATCTCACATCTAATACACATTATATTTATTATACCTTTACTATCCCCAAAAAGCATAAACAATCTATGAAATTTTCATAAAAACAAAAAGCTCCCTCTCCGGCTAGTGATACGCCTTCAAAGAAGCTTTATAAAACATGGCACAATATTTTATTTTTTAATAAGCTTTGCCCCAGTAAACCATTGCTTTTGCAGGTTTGCCGCAGCATACGCAGACATCTGAAAGATGTTCCTGCTCAAACGGCATACATCTGGATGTCGCTGTTGTTTCTTCTTTAATCTTATCTTCACATGCACGGTCGCCGCACCACATCGCCTTTACAAAGCCCGGCTTGCTTGCGACAGTTTCCTTAAACTCATCATAGTTTACTGCTGTATATGTGTGATTTTCGCGGTGTGCTCTCGCACGCTCAAGCATTTCTTTCTGCATTGCTTCAAGTGTTTCTGCCACTTTAACTTCAAGCTCATCTAAAGATACAATCTGTTTTTCTCTCGTATCACGACGAACGATTACTGCCTGATTTGCCTCAATGTCCTTCGGCCCAAGCTCAATTCTTACAGGAATACCGCGCATCTCAGCTTCTGAGAATTTCCAGCCCGGACTCTTTTCAGAATCGTCCACCTTCACTCTGAAATCGGAAAGTCTTGCCTTTAATTCATAAGCCTTATCAAGAACACCTTCCTTATGCTGGGCAATCGGAATAATCATCACCTGCGTCGGCGCGATTTTCGGCGGAAGCACAAGACCGCTGTTATCGCCGTGAACCATAATAACCGCACCGATCAGACGCGTTGTCATACCCCATGATGTCTGATGCACATACTGAAGTTTATTTTCCTTATCTGTATACTGAATACCGAAAGCCTTTGCAAAGCCATCGCCGAAGTTATGACTTGTACCGGACTGCAGTGCCTTGCCGTCGTGCATTAACGCTTCAATTGTATAAGTTGCCTCGGCGCCGGCAAACTTCTCCTTATCTGTTTTGCGGCCTCTGATAACAGGAATTGCAAGCACCTGCTCGCAAAAATCTGCATAAAGGTGAAGCATCTGCTCTGTTCTTGCCTCAGCTTCCTCAGCTGTCGCATGGGCTGTATGCCCTTCCTGCCACAAAAACTCTCTTGAACGTAAAAACGGACGTGTTTCCTTCTCCCAGCGCACAACAGAGCACCACTGATTATATACCTTCGGCAAATCTCTGTAAGACTGGATTTCCTTTGCATAAAAATCACAGAAAAGTGTCTCGGATGTCGGTCTGACACACATTCTTTCCTGTAATGGCTCAAGTCCGCCGTGTGTCACCCATGCAACCTCCGGCGCAAAGCCTTCCACATGGTCTTTTTCTTTCTGAAGAAGACTTTCAGGAATAAACATAGGCAGGTAAACATTTTCAACGCCTGTCTCCTTAAATCTTGTATCCAGCTCTTTCTGAATATTTTCCCAAATCGCATAGCCTGCCGGTTTAAATACCATACAGCCCTTTACACTTGTGTAATCAATTAAATCCGCTTTCTTTACAACGTCTGTGTACCATTGCGCGAAATCTTCTTCCATTGAAGTAATCGCTTCAACTAACTTCTTGTCCTTTGCCATAATCTTTCTCCTCTCGCAAAAATTTAGTACAAATTTTGTTCCATGCAAGCTTATATAGCACAAACTGCGGCTGCTTCATGCAGCCTCCCTCTGCCCATCATGCGCATCCGTCCGGAAGACTTTTTTATTGCGCGGGACAGTCCGCAGGGCTTTCCTATGTCAAAAAAAGCCTTTTGCCCCTGCCTGCATATGCAAAACAAAGGGACCAAAAGGCTTATCAATACTTTCTTTCGGCGGTACCACCCTTATTAGCTGTCAGCCGACAGCTCTCTCAAATACCGTTAACGCCGGCATACGCCGTATTTTCATACGGAACTCCGAGGTAGGTTCCAAAGCTTCCGAGGCAGAAACTCTCAGCCGCCGTTTCTTCTCTGTAGCATCTTTCACTCTGTACTAATCCTGTTCAACGTCACTAAAGTCATTTGACCTTTTTAATACCGGATTGCCGTACACTTTGTGTTCCCGCAATCCTTAGTATCATAAATATAGAATATCCGCAAAAATTTGTCAAGCACCAAGGCCGCATTTGTTTTATTTGCCCACTGCCTGTCATATCTTCCAATCATCCCAAATATTCACATGCTGCCAAAGCCGCCGCCGCACCATCGGAAGCTGCAGTTGTCAGCTGGCGCACTGTTTTTGTGCGGCAGTCGCCCGCGGTAAATATACCTTCAACATTTGTGCGGCAGTCCTCACCTGCGGCAATATATCCGCCGTCATCCAGATTTATAAGACCGGCAAACGGCCCGTTCTGCGGCATCTGTCCAATAGCTACAAAAAGACCGGAAACAGGCAATGTCACTGTCTCACCGCTCACCTTATTTTTTACATCGACAGCTTCAAGAAAATCATTACCCTTAAGCGCTGTCACCTGACTGTTTAAAACAAATTCTATATTGTCCTTTGTTTTTAAATTATCTACATATTTCTGCTCACCGCGGAAAGCATCTCTGCGGTGGATCAAATAAACCTTGCGGCAATAAGCCGATAAAAAGAGGGCGTCTTCCAGCGCCGTGCTGCCGCCGCCGACAACAGCCACATCCTTTCCTTTGAAAAAAGCGCCGTCACATGTGGCACAATAGGAAATTCCCGCACCCACAAAGTCATCTTCACCATCCACGCCGAGCGGACGATTGACTGCACCTGTGGCAAGAATGACCGCACGAGCCGTATATTCATTATCCTCCGTGACAACATACTTTTCTTGTCCGTCCGCACGGATTTCCACAACATTTTCAAACTCAACCGCAGCGCCTAAATTGACAGCCTGATCGTATAAGTTCTGGGCAAACTCATAACCCGAAATATGGGCAATACCCGGATAATTTTCAACCTCCGGAGAGCGCACAATCTGCCCGCCGTAAGTATTTGCTTCAAGGACGAGCACATTTTTGCCTGCTCTTGCGCCATAAATTGCCGCCGATAAACCGGCTGTACCTGCACCGACAATAATCATATCATAAATCATAATATTACCTCCATCTTCTTGCCAAGCCCCCAAAGATTCGGTATGATAGTAATAATTAAAATCGTACTTGCGGTCAGCACATACCGCCGCAGCCTTTGGGAGGAATTTATATGTTATCGACTGATATTACCCGTTTCATCAGAGAAAGCCTGCCTTTTTGGGACAAGCTCTTTGAAAATCAACGGAATCTGCTTTTGAATTATACGACACAACATCATTATCAAAGAGGGGAATCCATATTAAGCAGTACCTTTGAATGTATCGGACTTCTTCTCATAAAATCCGGTACTATACGGGTTTATATCTTATCAGAGGAAGGAAAAGAAGTGACGCTTTACCGCCTTGCAAAGGGCGATATATGCGTCATGTCAGCCTCCTGCATTTTAAAATCAATTACCTTTGACGTCTGCATTGAAGCTGAGGATGACTGCGAAGTCATACAGATGGCCTCGTCGGCTCTTTCTCTGCTTTCCTCTGATAATATATATGTGGAATGTTTTATTTATAAACTTGCCGCAGAACGCTTTTCCGATGTCATGTGGACAATGCAGGATATTCTTTTCACAAGTTTTGACAAACGTCTCGCCGCGTTTTTGCTAGACGAAACTGCTAAAAATCATTCTGATACCTTGAAGATGACTCACGAGCAAATCGCAAAATATATGGGCTCTGCCCGCGAGGTCGTTTCAAGAATGTTAAAATACTTCGCCAATGAGGGGTATGTGGCATTATCGCGGGGCGGCGTCCGCATTATTGATAAAGAAAGCCTTGTCGCCCTTTTATAAAGGGCGGCGCCGCCTGCAAGCTTCTGCTTTTTGTATTTTAAGTTCCACAACCGGCCTCATTTTAAGGCTTTTTATATTAGTCTAAAAGCTTCTTTACAGCTGCCTTTGGCTTTGCGCCGACAGAAGTTGTGACAACCTGACCATTTTCAACAACGACGAGCATCGGGATTGTCATCGCTTTATAGCGCATTGCAAGCTCAGGCTCATCATCGACATTGACTTTGCACACTTTAATTTCCGGCATCTCCTCTGCCAGCTCGTCAACAACCGGTGAAAGCATACGGCAAGGACCGCACCAATCTGCATAAAAATCAATTAAAACCTTCTTATCTGCCTTTAAAACTTCCTGCTCAAAATTTGCTGATGTTAATTTTACAACGCTCATATTTATACCTCCTAAGATTTAAAATCTGCTTTGTTTTTGTTTATGATTTTATTATACCCATATTTTAAGTTTATTCTGTGACTTTGTCACATTTGGAAATCATTTTCCCGACGCTAAAAGCATAATATCCTCCGGCCGCACAGATAAGTACTTTGGCAGCGGTTCCTTCTGTTCTTCATTGACTGAATTTTTGGATACCTTCCACCATACAGGCTGTTTTTCAGGCGCCTCGCTGTTTTTCATAAAATAATGAATTTCAAAAGGCGATTCGTCTGTATCTTCATGAATTACAGAAAAAGTATTTACCGCAGCCGCCGTTTCTTCCGGTCTGAAGTGGTGGGCTCTGATACCGGCATGAGTTATCTCGTCCGTCACCGGGCAGGCCGTTTTAAGGTAAAGCCCCCAATTCTTCGCATAAATTTCATAATCGCCGGTGCGCTCGATTTCCGATATATTTTTACAGCCTGTCAGCCGCGCCGCCTGAACATATTTCGGATTATCAAAAACAGCCTTTGTTCTGTCCGTGCAAAGCACCCTGCCCTGATCCATTACCGCCATGTCCCCGCACAGCCTGTAAAGCTCGTCACGGCTGTGAGATACCATGATAACATGACCGTCAAATTTTGCGAGCAGATTTTTCATTTCACGCTGAAGGGCATCTCTTAAATAAGTATCAAGCGCCGAGAACGGCTCATCCAATAATATCATTTCCGGCTTCGCCGCAAGCATACGCGCAAGCGCCGCTCTCTGCTGCTGTCCGCCGGAAAGCTGGTCGGGATAGCGGTCTATAAGGTCTGTAATGCCCATCATCTGAATAACCTCCATCGCCTGCCGGCGTTTCTCCTGCTTCTTTCCACGGATACCGGCTTCCACATTTTTAAGGACAGTCATTGTCGGAAAAAGCGCATAATTCTGAAATAGATAACCAATTCGGCGCTCGCCCGGCGAAAGGTTAATTCTTTTTTCAGAATCAAAGAGTACGCGGCCGTCCATGACAATTCTGCCCGAATCCGGTGTTTCTATGCCGGCAATACACTTTAATGTCATACTTTTGCCGCAGCCCGACGCACCAAGAATACCAAGGCTTTCGCCTTCAAAAACAAATGCCGTATTCAGCTCAAAATCTTTAAAACTTTTTTTTATTTTTACTTCAAGACTCATATCGCCCTCCTATCTGCGCCTGCGGCCGCCGGACAATAAATTCATAAGGGCAATGGCAATAAAGGCAATCACAACGACAACAATCGTCCAAAAACCTGCCGTCATATAATCGCCGTCCTGAATAACCATTGCGATTTTTTGAGAAACTGTCCCTGTTTTGCCCGGAATATTTCCGGCAAGCATAGATGTGGCGCCATATTCACCCATAGCTCTGGCAAAAGTCAGCACCGTGCCCGATAAAAGCCCCGGCTTTGCAGCCGGAACAACAACCTTCCAAAATATTTCCCAATTTTTCATTCCCAGCGTCTGTCCGGCATAAACAAGATTTTTGTCGGTCTGCTCAAAAGCCGCCCGGGCATTGCGGTACATGAGCGGAAACGCAATAACAACAGCCGCGATAACACAGCCAATAAAGCTTTGCACAACACGCACATCAAAGGTTGTATCTAAAAATTCGCCGACAAGACGCCGACGGCTGAAAATCATCAGAAGAAAAAAGCCTGACGCCGTCGGCGGCAATACCATCGGCAGCGTCAGAATACCATCCAGCACTGCCCTTGCACCGCCTTTTTTCTGCACTGTCTTCCATGCCGCAAAAATTCCGAGAAAAAATGAGATAATAACGGCAATAACGCCTGTCTTTAATGAAATAAACAGCGGACTCCAGTCAAGAGTCCGCAGCCACTGTACAAAGTCCATATGTTTCGCCTCACACATTCGTATCAAACAAATATTTATCGAAAATTGCCTTTGCTTCATCTGAAATTATAAATTGATAAAATTCATCGGCAGCCTTATTTTTTGCATCATCGGCATTGTCATTTTTAATGCGGCATACCGGATAAATGACGTTGCCTGTTAAATCATAACTGACTTTTTCAATAATTTCCAAATCTTCCTCAAAACCATATGTATCAGAATAATAAACTGTGCCGACCTCACATGAACCCTCAATCACTGCCGTGCGTACCTTGCTCACATTGCCCTGCTCACTGATTTCCACGCCGCCCAGCGCCTCTGAAATTTCCTGTGTCGTAATTTTTGAGACATCTTCCGTTTCCGGCAGCATACCGCTGGCTGCCATTGCCTCCCGCGTATATTTTCCGACAGGCACACTGCCGTCTGCAAGCGCAATGCTTTCGGCTTCACCGATATCGGCAAGCCCTGTCACTTTTGAGCCGCTGCCCTTATATGTCACAACACATACTTGATTGTTGACAACATCCTTTCTCGTACCCTCCACAATAAGGCCGTCTTTTTCAAGCTCATTCATCTGTTTTTGTGCGGCGGAGAAAAAGATATCGCACTCAAAGCCTTCCTGAATCTGCGTCATCAATGTGCCTGAACTGTCTGCATTAAAATTAATTTTTACATTCGGATGATCTGCATTATACGCTGCTGCGACCTCCTCCATCACCCCTGAAAGACTCGCCGCAATAAAAACATTAAGCTCTGTCCCGCCGTCTTTGTTCTGTCCGCCTTCCGTTCCCGTCTCTGACTGCCTATTCTCTGTCTCACCTGCTGTCTGTCCGCCGCAGCCTGTCAAAAGCAGCACCCCTGCTGTCATCATTGTAAACACCTTAAAAAACTTTCCCTTCTTCATTCAATCGCCTCCAATATTTTTGCATTACGAGAAAAAATTATCATTACGACTAAAGTATAAGTAAAATATCAAATTTTGTCAACAATAGCCAAATTTTTTTATATTTTTCATAAATTGTATCTTTTTTTCAGCTGAGACAGAATTTCAAGAATAAGAATCAGTCCGACAGGTCCGAGTATAATACCGCTGATACCAAAAAGCTTCATTCCGATAAAGGTGACCGCCATCATGTAAAACTCATTAATACCAAGACGGCTGCCCATCAGCCGCGCCTCCAGTACCTCCCTGACAACAGCACAGAGACCGTAAATCACTAAAAGCGCAATACCATGTCTGTAATTGCCCATAAAAAAATCAATAACAATCCACGGTACTAAAATTGTGCCGCTGCCAATGACCGGCAGAGCATCTAAAAGAGCAATACTAAGACCAATAAGTAAGGCATAGCCTGTCCCCGAAAGCTTTAAGCCGACAGTACAGATGACAACGACAATACTGATGATAATGCCCTGTGCCTTAAAAAAGCAGCCGACAGTTTCCGCGATGCGCGCCGTAATCTCTGAAATTTCAAAGAAAAACTCACTGCGCCTTATATCACCGTCAATGACCTTTTTATTTTTTATTAGCAGAGCCGCCGAAACAGCGCCAATAGTCACTATGACAAACAAAGTCACAACCTTTCCTGCCGCCGGAACAGCATGTTCTTTCATAATCATATAAAAATTATCCGAAAATCCATGTGCCATCTGTCTCAAAAACATCGACAATTTATCCGAAACAGCGCTGCTTTCGCATCCGAGCAGACCGCTAAGACCGTCGAACAAACTGTCAAAAACACCTGAAACAACCGCCAAAATCCTATCCGCATTTGCAAAAAGATTTTGTATCCGGCCAAGCACATATTTAAAAAAAGCAGCCGACAGACCGGCAAGTGCCATGAATACAGCAGTCACAAGCACTGTCGCGCTGATACCTGCCGGAATTTTTAATTTCCTGTATAAAAAAAGCACTGCAGGCTCTAAAAGCCGGTACAGAGCATAAGCGATCACAAACGGCATGACGGCAGAGAGCGCATACTTTAAAAAAATATAAACTCCTGCCGTCACAAATGCCGTCTTAAACAGCCATATTAATTTTTTTCTTCCCTCTGCCGTCATTATTTATCACTCCATCACTAATAGACATTTTCTCCTATCTATTGTGCGGAAAATATGCGTGAAGTATTCATTCAACTTTTAACATCCTGTAGCCGATACCGACATGCGTCTGTATATACTTTGGCTTTGCCGGATTTTTTTCAATTTTCTTCCGAAGCGTCGCCATAAAAACGCGCAGTGATGTAATATCACTCTCCAACGGACTGTTCCATATCTCCTTCAAAATAAACTGATGTGTCAGCACACGACCGACATTTTGGGAAAAAAGACATAAAAGCTTATATTCAATAGGCGTCAAATGCATCTCCTCACCGTTCATATAAGCACAGCCGGACACGTAATCTATTTTCAAATCGCCGTTTTCAAAAACTTTCTTTTCTTCTCTGTCCGCCTCCCGGTAATAGCCCGCCCGGCGTATAGCCACACGAAGCCTTGCCAAAAGCTCATCCACACTGAATGGTTTTGTCAGATAATCATCGGCCCCGGCGTCTAAGGCGTCAATCTTATCCTTATCCTCCGTCCGGGCACTGACAACAATAATCGGTACATTCGACCACGAACGCACCTTCTTAATAATATCGACGCCATCCATATCAGGCAGTCCCAAGTCTAAAAGAATCACATCATAGTGCTTTGACACGGCCTCCGTCATCGCCTGAGCGCCTGTTGTCGCTGTCTTAAATTTATACTGATTTGTTTCTAAAGTAGTTGTGATAAGATTTCGTATGGCATAATCGTCCTCAATCACAAGTATAGCTTCATGATTCATATAAAATTTCTCCTTTAAGCCAAATATCTTACCTATATACATTATCACTTTACGCGAAACACATCAAGTCTATTGCTCAGCCTGCATTTCTAAACCAGCGTTTTTTCTGTTTTTGCGTACCGCAGTCATCCTCGCTGTAGGCCGGCTTCAAATCATTTTCAAAAGAACCAAATCTGTCCATATTTTGTCTTGCCGGTGCGTAAGACGGTTCAAGCGCCCATGCCGCTCTGAAATGTTTCATTGCGCCGACAGTATCTCTTTGCTTTTCTAAAATAATACCGTAAAGATTGTGCGGCTCCGGCGCATCCGGAAACTGAGCCATTTTCTGTCTTATAAGAAATACAGCGTCCTCGCAATGGCCGCTTTCTGCCATTTTTTTAATCTTTTTACTGAACTCATATAAAGTTACCTTTGTCTCATTATCTATACTCGTCATCTTAAACATCTCCTCTTAATCGAATAAACATCAATTTGATTTTCTCTTTCTGATTCTAAGTATAATGCTTAAGCTGTGAGCCGTGTGTGAGATCTATGTGTTTCGTGTGAGAATTGTGTGAGAATGTCCGGTTATTCATCTGCCATCCGGTAGCCAACGCCGACCTCCGTCATAAGATACCGTGGTTTTGCCGGCTGTTTCTCAATTTTTCGGCGGAGCCCTGCCATTAGGGCGCGCAGCGCCTGTGTATCTGTGCCATAGTCAGCTCCCCACACTTCCCGGATAATATAGGCGCTTGTCAGCACTTTGCCCGGATTTTTCATAAACAGCACCATCAGATTAAACTCCATCGGCGTCAAATGCAGCGCTTTCCCATCTAAAGAAGCCTGATGCTTTTCTATATCGAGAACAAGACCGCCCACACTGTATACCGGCTGAAGTTTCGGCGTTCCCGTCCGATAAAGATGCCTGAGCGCCACACGTATGCGCGCCAAAAGCTCTGTTGCCGAAAACGGCTTTGTCAGATAGTCGTCTGCCCCTGCGTCAAGGGCCAAAGCCTTTTCTTTATCCTGATCTCTTGCCGATACTACAAGAATCGGCAATTCCGACCATTCCCGAACCCGATGTATCACGTCCATGCCGTCTGCATCGGGAAGCCCAAGATCAAGCAGCATCATATCTGCATTTTCACTGACAAGCTTTTTTAAGGCGCCTGCCGCATTTCCGGCAGTAAGACAGCGAAATCCCTCTGTTTTCAGCGCATAAACGATAAAATTCCTAATTTGTATATCGTCCTCGACAACGAGAATTGTCTCATGATAATCACTCACTGCCCTTTCCCTCCTTCACCTGTACAAGCGGCAATGTAAAAGTAAAGACCGCGCCGCTTCGGTCACTGCGGTTTTTTGCCCATATACGGCCGCCGTGGGCTTTAATGATCGACTCACATATGGTAAGTCCGAGACCGATACCTTTTCTTGCATCTGCCGGCTTAATTTTCGACGTATAAAAAGTTCCGAAAATGTTC
>USSL01000030.1 GCA_900557175.1 uncultured Eubacteriales bacterium | reverse complement strand
CATTAAACACAGCCTTTGTCGCACTCTCAACTTTCCATATAACAATCGCGCCGACAATAATCGGATTGCCCATCTCATCATTAACTTTCTGCTGATCATTGTTTAAAGTCATCGCCTTTAAAGAAACCTTTTTATTCACGCCTGTTGACGGCACTGAGCCTGTTTTCCCTGCCGCCGCTGCCGCAATGTTGACAGCCGCCGCTGCTGTCGGATTCACTGCCGTACAAAACGGATTCACAAAGTAAAATCCATCATCTTCAATCGTTCCGTAATACTTACCAAACAACGTCAGCACAAGTGCTTCGTTCGGATGCAGTACTTTAAGTCCTGCAAAAAGCACCGGCGCAAGGCAGGTAACAATAATTCCCGCCGCCAGTATAAGACCGCCCGGCACAGCCATGTCTTCTTCAATACAAAAAGCGCCCGCAATCGTCCCTGCAATGCCTGCGGCAATAAGCAGGATTGTAAAAAACAGCATACCAAAGCCGTTTTTCGGATGAATAATCTTCTCCTCCGTAAAAATTCTGTCTTTTGTTTCGCTCATAACAATCTGCCTCCTTCACAGCGGGTTTACACACGCCGCGTAAATCTGATATCATTTTGATATCATTATAATACCTCTGAAAAATTCTGTTGTCAAGAGCAAAGTTTCTGATTTTTAACAAAAGCCAAACGATATAAACATCGCAGGCTTCGCGCCATTATTCTACAGGCGAATGAGACGTCCGGCCGCCAAATCCGCAGCGGCCGTCTCCCGGAGCTGATAATGCATTTTTTTGCCGGTGGCTGTCATCGGAATTTCATCGACAAACCGATAATACCGCGGTTTTTTATAGGCCGGAAGCATCGGGTGACTGTCACAAAAACGGGAAATTTCAACGCCGTCAAGCGACTGATCTGCCCTCACAATATAAGCTGCCGCACTTTCTCCCCGTATCTTATCAGGTACACCCACAACAGCACAGTCTGAAATGCCCGGATGGCTGTTTAATATTTCTTCAAGCTGCGCCGGATAAATATTTTCACCGGCCGTAATCATCATATCATCACGCCGCCCGACAATCGTCACAAAACCGCGCGCATCCCACGTCCCCAGATCGCCGGTATACATATATCCTTTATAAAATTTCTTCTCAGCCTCCGCCGGATTATTTGAATAACTATAGGAAGACTTCGGCGTTTTTATAATCACTTCGCCAACCTCAACATTATCCTGCGCGCAAAGCTCGTCCGGCTCAGCGCGCAAATTTTTATCGGCACGTACAACCCTCACCTCATCATCGGTACATGCCCTGCCGGCTGTCCCTGCCATTTCCGGCAAATCGTACGGGCGCAAAAATGTATTCCAAAAACTTTCCGTTGTTCCGTAGCCATTAAAGACATTCGGCGTCAGCACCTTCTGATATGCCTCACAGTCCGCCTTTTCAAGAGGGCTTCCCATCGTTACAATCCCTTTTAAACAATCAAGACAATACGGCGTCTTTTGCTGAACCTTCACAAGCATATTCAAAGCCGACGGCACGCCGATCATAAAAGTTACCTTATATTTTTGGGCATAAGAAAGGCAAAGTCTCGGATCAAATTTTTTCAGAATAATCATTGAAGCGCCGGCATAAAGCGACGGCGTCGGTCCTCCGGCATGAAGACCGCCCCGGTGAAACCACGGCGTCATATTCATCACAATATCTGTGGCATTCATCGGAAAATGCATCATCACATCGTGGGCAGACAACACTTCATTGACATGATTTACAGGTACCCCCTTCGGGAGATTCGTTGTTCCCGAAGTGTAAAGCCGCGTCACCTCATCATAAATATAAGGTTTGTATTCCGGTACCGGATTTTCATTCCACGCATCTTCACCATCAAGCTGTATATAATCTTCAAATAAAATATGGCCTTTGGGCAGCTTCTCCCTCGCCGCACCTGCAGGCCGGCTCCTGTCTGTATCAACGGCGACAGCACGCACCGGCTGCCATACTGCAGACTTCAGAGCCGAAACTGCCATTTCGGCGCACGCCATATCATAAATAAACACCTTTGGCCGGGCATCATCAAGCAAAAGCGCTGTTTCTCCCGCGCCGAGGCGGAAATTGACCGGACTGTTAATCGCACCAAGCTTTTGCGGACCTATATAACAGCAGACAAACTCTATACAATTTTGGAGCTGATACATCACGATGTCATTTTTACCGACGCCATCCGCCAAAAGGGCATGAGCCAGACGGTTTGACATTCTGTCCAGCTCCTGATACGTCATCATTCTTCCCGTCTCCGGCTCCGTCAGCGCCGTCTTTTCGCCATACATTTTAACATTACGCAAAAAACCGTTTAAATAAGTAAAACTGTGCTCAAATGTCTCCTTAAACATTTCCGCATTATATGTCGTCCCCATCATTATCCTCCATAATAACAAACACCACCCAAACCGGATGGTGTCTATTCATAAATGATGTTCATAAAAAATATGTACATTCTGTTCTTTATAAGTTTGCCGCACCAATAATACCCGCATCATTGCCAAGCTGCGCGATTTTTACAACTGTATTCACTGTGCGCTCGCCGCCAAAAGCATACTTTCTTATATAAGCATTTAACGGCTTCGTCAGATTTTCACCCTGGGCGCATACGCCGCCGGAAAGAAGTACAACCTTTGGTCTAAAAATATTGACAAAGTTTGTCACAGCTTCGCCCAAATACTCAATATACTGATCAACAACAGCTTTTCCTGTCGCATCACCGCTCTGTGCCGCATCAAACGGAATCTTGCCATTCATGCCGCCCTCTTTTTCAACAAGCTGAGCCATCATACTTTCAGGATGCTTTGCAAGCGCCTCATTTGCCTGTGCAATCAGTGCATTCGCGCTGCAGTAGCTCTCAATACAGCCCTTACGTCCGCATGTACAAAGTCTTCCGCCGGCAATCAGCGTCACATGACCGAGCTCTGCGCCGCCGACGCCGCCCTCATAAACCTTATTATCCAAAATAATGCCGCCGCCGACACCTGTACCCAGTGTCAGTAAAATCACGTCGCCTGCACCTGCCGCAGCGCCTGCCGCAGCCTCGCCCATAGCCGCACAGTTGGCATCATTGCTGACACGCACCGGAAGCTGGATATATTTTGTAAATTCCTCTGTCAAAGGCACATCGTCCCAACCGAGGTTATTTGAGTATACGATCACACCATGTTCAGGATCAATCACGCCCGGATTTCCGATACCGACAGAAATACATTCGTCAAGTGTCACACCGGCTTTGACAGCCGCATCCTTAACAGTCTCCGCCATATCTGCCACAATTTCTTTCCACGGGCGTTCTGACTTTGTCGGTCTTGAAGCTGTCGCCAAAAGTTTATTGTCCCCGTCTACAATCCCTGCCTTAATATTTGTGCCTCCAAGGTCAATACCTACACGGTACTTCTTCTCTGCCATGTTTTTATCTCCTTTATCTGTCATACTTTTTTACAATAATACTTGAATTCTGGCCGCCAAAGCCAAAAGCATTGGACATCGCATAATCCAAAGATTTCTTGCGCGCCGTATTTGGAACATAGTCTAAATCACAGGCCTCATCCGGCTGTAAAAGATTTAAAGTCGGCGGAATAAGCTGGTCATTTAAAGCTTTCACGCAGGCGATCACCTCCACAATGCCGCCGGCGCCCATCAGATGTCCTGTAGCGCCCTTTGTTGAGCTGACACAGACGTCTTTTGCCTTATCGCCAAAAACCTTCTTAATCGCCTTTGTCTCCGCAATATCACCGGCCTTTGTCGATGTTCCGTGAGCGTTAATATAGCCAATGGCTTCCGGACCGATACCGGCCATTGCCATCGCTTTTTTCATACAATCCGCAGCGCCTTCGCCTTCAGGATTCGGCGCAGTTACGTGATAAGCGTCCGTATTATTGGCGCAGCCTGCAAGCTCCGCATAAATATGAGCACCGCGGGCTTTTGCATGACTCTCACGTTCAAGAATCAGGGCGCCGCCGCCCTCACCCATGACAAACCCGTCTCTATCCGCATCAAACGGACGGCTTGCCTTTTGCGGTTCTTCGTTTCTGCGAGACAATGCTCTCGCGCCTGTCAGTCCCTGAATAAATACAGGGCAGACTGCCGCCTCGCCGCCGGTCACAACAACTGTATCTGCCATCTCTGACTTAAGCAGCATCACGCCCGTCAAAATAGCATCGCCGCCCGATGAGCAGGCTGTACTTACCGTCAGCGACGGTCCCTGAATATTTTTAGCAATGGAAATCTGAGCTGCACTCACGTTGCCTAAAATTTTTGGTACAAAACGCGGGCTCACATTCTTATGCTTTGAAGCAGTCATCTGCTCATGTGTACGCTCAATTTCACCGATGCCGCCCATCGCTGTCGCCATGACAATACCCGTTCTTGACGGCTCGCACACCTTGCCGCCGTCATCTGCAATACCGCTGTCTTTAACTGCCTCGTCAGCCGCCGCAAATGCATACTGCATAAAAGTATCCATCTCGCGGACAAGCTTTTTCGGCATATAATTTTCCGGCACAAAATTCTTCACCTGTCCGGCAATCTGCACTGCCAGATCTTCGCAGCCTTCTTTTTCAATTTTTGAAATACCGCAGACACCTTCCGTCAAATTTTTCCAAAACTCAGGTACACCGATACCGACCGGTGTCACCGCGCCAAGTCCGGTAATTACTATTTTTTCTTCCATATTAAATTCCCTCTAGTCTATCAAAATCCACGGATTTCTCCGCATTTTACACACAAAAAGGCCGGATATATTCCGACCTCTTTATATTATCAAAATCACAGACGCATGTCAAACCGGATGTGAAGAATATCATACAAGTATTTGCAGCATGGCACCGCATCTGAAGGCGCCGCTACGCCTCAAAAAACGCCAGTGCTTCTTCGATCCACCCCTGTGCCGGTGTTCCTTCACCGAGACCGATACCATGTCCGCCGCTTTCAAACAGATGCATCATATGCGGCGCTTTTTTATTATTCAGCACATCATCCATCATTTTTGTATGACTGCAATTGACGACTGTATCATCCTCACATGCCCACAAATAAGTTTTTGGATAATCTTTGGATAAAATCATCTCCGCCGAAAGCGCACGGCGGTCTTCCATATGATCTGTTCCGCCGAGAAGATTTTCAATACAGCCCTCGTGAATGTCCGTGATAAGGCTGATCAGCGGATAACCAAGACATATTTTATCCGGTCTGGCACTGACATCGTCATACCGGTGCGTATCGTCTTCATATCTGTCATAAAGCGCTCCGACAGTCGCGCACAAATGGCCGCCCGCCGAAAAGCCCATAATCATCACATCTTCAGGATTGACGCCAAGCTTTTCGTGATTTTTCCGGACAAACCGGATGGCGCGCACCAAATCCTCCTGAGGCTTTGGATATAACTGAGGCGCAACTGTGTAATTTAATATAAAGGCCTGATAACCGGCCTGCTGCATCCGCTGCGCTACCGGAATACCTTCATTGTGAAAAGCCACACGGTTATAGGCGCCGCCCGGACATATAATCACCGCCGGCGCCTTTTTCATCTCTTTATTTAAAAATGGTACAAGTACAACATTTTCACGGCTGTCGCCGGCGCCCTGCCAAATCGGAATAGAAACAAGCTCGCCGTTTTGACGGCGCTCAGAAATCAGGTTGGCACATCTTAAAAGTCCCTCTGCCGGAAACGGCGTTCCCCACGGCGTCTTTACAAACTTAACCATATTTTTCAATTTCATTTTCCGAAACATCGGACGAATATCCTTATAATACAATTCGCTGAACATATAATTCAGCTTTTTATTGACACGCTCATTTTCAAGTATCTCTTTAAGCGTTGTATTCATCGTAAATAATTCAGCCATCTTACCGCCTCACATTTTTTTAATTTCTATGTATAAATAGCCGCAAAGCGGCCAATACTATAATTGTTCCGATAAACAAAACGGAATACGCGCAAAATCTTGCGCGGGCAAATCGTTGGATTCCCCCCTCCAATGAATGACGCACAGCACAAATGATAAGTTGTGAATACTTATCCTCCCCTTTTGCAGGCGGAGTGTCTGATTCGTCGGATGCTCCGCTTTTTTCTATTTTATCCTGTTTTTCTATCTTATCACATAAAAAGAAGGCGGACAACTGCCCGCCGCCTTTACATTTCAATTATTTTTATCCGAATGACACATACCGGCACTCGGACAGCCGCCGCAGTTTCCGCCGCAGCTGCATGATTTTCCTGACTTTTTCGCCTTATACATTGAACGAACAGCAAGAAAAGCTACAAATACTACAATTATCAAAACAATCAATGTCGGAAAATTCATTCTGCACCTTCTTTCTTAAATACCGGCATCGTCCAAGCACT
This sequence comes from uncultured Eubacteriales bacterium, assembly GCA_900557175.1. Taxonomy (GTDB): domain Bacteria; phylum Bacillota; class Clostridia; order Lachnospirales; family Lachnospiraceae; genus Scybalocola_A. Next base: position 5,890 of record USSL01000030.1, on the reverse strand, counting down.
TTATACGCTTATCTCATCCGGCAAAAACCTTTTTGACAGCGCCCGCTTTTTTACCGGCACCCGACGGACGCAAAAGCAAGTAAAAAAATGCGCCCACAATTGCAAAAGCGACTGCTGTCCATATTGTAAAACCACCGCCTGTCACAAGTGTTCCTATCTGATAAATGCAAAGTGTCACAGCATAAGCAAAAATTGTCTGATAACCAATCGCAAACCATGTCCATTTTGCATTATTCATCTCACGCTTAATCGCGCCGATCGCTGCAAAGCAAGGAGCACACAAAAGATTAAATACAAGGAATCCATAGGCAGCAATTGCCGTAAAGCTTGCCGCCAATGTTCCCCAAATTTCTTCGCCATTTTCCGCAACCTCGGCAAAACCATACAGCGTACCAAATGTGGCAACAACATTTTCCTTTGCAATAAGACCGGTGATGGCAGCCACTGCCGCCTGCCAATGATCCCATCCGAGCGGAATAAAAATCCAGCTGATGGCGCGGCCAATATAACCTAAAATACTATGATCCAAATCACCGTCTACAGCACCGAAACCACTGTCAGTAAAACCATAGCTCTGTAAAAACCAAAGCACAATCGTCGACAGAAGAATAATTGTTCCCGCCTTTTTAATAAAGGAAGACGCCCGCTCCCAGACACTTCTTAATATATTCCCCACTGTCGGCAGATGGTAAGCAGGAAGCTCCATCACAAACGGCGCCGGTTCTCCTGAAAACATCTTTGTTTTCTTTAAAATAACGCCCGAAACAATAATGGCCGCCATACCGACGAAGTACGCACTTGTTGCAACCCAGCCAGAATTATTAAAAAATGCACCGGCAATCAGCGCAATAATCGGCAGCTTCGCGCCGCATGGAATAAATGTCGTTGTCATAATCGTCATACGACGATCCCTCTCATTTTCAATTGTCCTTGAAGCCATCACGCCCGGAATACCACAGCCTGTGCCAATCAGCATAGGTATAAAAGATTTCCCCGACAAACCAAATTTTCTGAAAATCCTATCCATAATAAAGGCAACGCGGGCCATATAGCCGCAAGCCTCCAAAAATGCAAGAAATACAAAAAGTACAATCATCTGAGGCACAAAGCCCAAAACAGCGCCGACACCGGCAATCATACCATTGACAATTAAATCCTGAAGCCATGGTGCACAGTTGATTGCTGTCAGTCCATTTTCAGCAAGCACCGGAATCCCCGGAATCCATTTTCCGAAAAAGGAAAAACCGTCGCCAAATAAATTGTCATTTGTCCAGTCTGTTGCCATTGCTCCGACAGTTGAAATGGAAACATAGTAAACGATAAACATAATTAATGCAAAAATCGGCAAAGCTGCAAAACGATTTGTCACAATACGGTCAATCTTATCCGACATCGTCATTTTACCTGTACCATGCGAACGTTTACAGCATTTCTCGATGATCGAAGCAATATAGACATAGCGTTCATTTGTAATAATACTCTCAGAATCATCATCCAGCGCTTTTTCTGCTTTTTCAATAATATGCGCCACATCCGGCACATATTTCATGAGTGCTTTGATTTTCTCATCGTGTTCAAACAGCTTAATTGCATAAAAGCGTCGCTGTACCTCTGGAATTTCCATATCCAAAAGCGCTTCAATTGCACTTAAAGCCGATTCAACTTCCGCTCCAAACGTATGCACCGGAGTCACTGCATGGCCCTTTGCCGCCGCAACAGCCTTTTGGGCTGCAGCTTTAATCCCTGTGCCTTTGAGCGCTGAAATCTCTACAACCTCACAGCCAAACTGTTCTGACAATGCCTTCATATTTATCTTATCGCCTTTTTTAGCGACAATATCCATCATATTGACAGCCATAACAACAGGAATACCAAGCTCTGTCAGCTGTGTTGTCAAATACAAATTACGTTCAAGATTTGTACCGTCGACTATATTTAAAATAGCATCCGGGCGCTCTGTAATCAAGTAATTTCTTGCGACAACTTCTACAAGTGTATACGGTGACAGAGAATAAATGCCCGGAAGATCCATAATAATGACATCTTTATTCCCTTTTAACTTTCCTTCCTTTTTTTCAACCGTCACTCCCGGCCAGTTCCCGACAAACTGATTTGCACCTGTCAGCGCATTAAACAATGTCGTTTTCCCGCAGTTCGGATTTCCGGCTAAAGCAATCTTAATCGACATGACCTAATCCTCCTTCATGTGTTAGCTATTGCTAACCATCTTTCAAAAATAAAAGTGTGCGCCACACACTTTGAGCCAATAAACATCAACATTTTCAGTCCACCTCTATCAGCCCGGCATCTGCCTTTCTCAGCGATAACTCATAGCCTCTGACCTGAATTTCTACAGGATCACCGAGAGGTGCCACCTTACGTACATACACCTGCACCCCTTTTGTAATTCCCATATCCATAATGCGCCGCTTCAGAGCACCTTCACCGTGAAGCTTTACAACCGACACTGCCGTCCCCGGCTTCACATCCTTTAACGTTTTCATTTCTTAACAACTCCCTTCCGTCATAAACTTCCCGCGATATCCGCATGAAATTCTGCATCGCTGCCGCATCTGCAGTACTGCCGCATCTATACCACTGTCGCATCTACACCATAATACGGTTTGCCATCTCCTGACTTACCGCAATTCTTGACGCCTTAACATTCACAATCACATTGCCGCCATTTTTAGAAACAACAGTGACATCACCGCCGACGACAAAACCAAGGCTTTCCAAAAAACGCCGGACATCTTCTCTGCCTCCGACCTTCTTAATAATATTTTTTTCTCCTTCACTTACCATTGATAAAGGCATCATAAATCCTCCTCACTCATCATTATTCATATGTCAATCAGTTTGTTCATGCTAACTCATTATTTTAAAAATTGGTTAGATTTTCCTAACCGATTTAAGGTTACCATTAACTAACTCTCTTGTCAATAGTTTTTTATATATTTGATATTTTAGGCAAATTATGATATGCTGTGTATAGTAATGTTGCAATAAATACGGGGAGGACATTTATTCTAATGAAAATACATGAATCTGCAGAGAATTATCTTGAGACAATCCTTGTGCTCAGCAAATCCAAACCGCATGTGCGCTCTATTGATATTGTCAATGAACTCGGATTTTCAAAACCAAGTGTCAGCGTCGCCATGAAAAATCTCCGGCTAAACGGGTATATCACAATGGATTCAGACGGCTTTATCTGCCTTACCGAATCCGGCGCCAAAATTGCGGAAACAATTTATGAACGACATACTTTCATTTCAAACTGGCTTATACAGCTTGGCGTCAACGAAGAACAGGCTCTTGACGATGCCTGCCGCATCGAACACGTCATCAGCGCTGAAAGCTTTACAGCCATCAAAAATCATGTTAAACAGCATCAAAAATAACAGACATCGCAAAACTTCTGCCGGATATACAGTGGATGACCGGGCAGAAGTTTTTTATGAGCTATCTTTTATTCAGCAATATTGACATGTCCTGATAAAATTTCACAAAGCGCATTACCGCTGCTTGTATGACAACGGACAATCATCGCATTTGCCTTTTTGGCTTCTTCTACGGCACAGCGAATCATTTTGTGAGACGCCGTGTTCGTAAAAAGCACAACCATATCCGGTGTACCTATTTTTTTATCCAGCTCGGAAGGCATTTGTGTAAAAACCTTTGCTTTACATTGAAATCTTTTGCATATTTTTTTGTATTGACAGACCATCCTGTCATGGCCGCCGATAATAACAACACTCATAGGCTGCCATCCGCGGCTAAAGCTGTTCCGGGGATCTGATAAAACTGCTTGCCGTTTTTGACCTCTCTGACAAAAAATTGTCTGACTTTCGTATAAATATCAAAAATTTTCTTAGCCCCCTCAGCATCCGAATACACCTTCCAATACCCATTTAAAAGGCAATCCCGCCCCTTGTTTAAAATATATCCCTGCACATCCGCCATCGGATAACCGAGCAGAAGCCCTATTTCATGAGGAAAATCTGTACGGCTGTCAAGATAAGAAACATAGCGCTGCCCCAGCCTTGAAAGTACTGCATCCAGCTCAGTTAGTCTAGTATAACCACGGGCTTTAAAAAAATCCGCGATATCGCAGCAATCCAATAATTCCTTAAGCCATGTACTCCGGTAAATAAGCCACACTGACTTTGTGTCCGTTTTATAAAGCAGCTTCTTTCCCACATCTATACCTTGAAGCACCTCCACGATATCCGGCACCTTTATTTTCTCAACAATGAGAAGATTTGACGGCTTAATTCCCGCAAGCACGGGCGCACATTGATGTGCAACTTCCAGCACCGTATTTCTGTTCTTATGACATCCCATCGTATACCTCCTTCATTTCTGTTTCATATTTTTATTTGAGACTTCGTTTTAATGTTCAGTTAGTTTGTGCTAACTTTTTTTGATATCATACACTCAAATCCGGAATTTGTCAAGATATCATTTAAAAGGGGACTCCGTCATTCTACAGAGTCCGCCATTTTTTATGCATCATTTTGCTTCATGCACCTTCACAGTTTTCCCGCCGTTTTTTCTTGATTCTTCAGCAGCTGCAACTATTTTATGGCTCTCATATGTATCACGAATCAATGTCAGATTGCCTTCCTCTACTTTATTTCCGAGAAGATAATCGACCGCATCATTGACAAGCCCTAAATCGCCGCCGACATGACCGCCGCCGTAGGCGTCCTGATGATTCAAAGACATATCAATCACTTCTTTTTCTTTGCCGAATAACTGCACTGTAATTGTCTCATCAAGGTCGTTGGAGTAAAGCTCGCCCTTTGCTCCGAAAATATGTGTTTTACGGTAGTTTTCATTTGAAAATGCTTCGACTGAAAACTGGACATGAACACCATTTTCAAATGCCATCTGTACAAGCTGATAATCATTGACTGTGTTGTCACTGTGCCATACGCAGCGTCCATACTGTCCCTTATGAAGCGCTGCCTCAAGTCTTTCCTTTGTACCCACATTAGCGACCGGATAAGTCCCCCACGGAAATTTCGGTGCCGGATGGTCTCCCCTTCCAAGATACTGTAAATAAGCATCATATGGACATTCACCGCGTTTCGGACAGTCTTCACAATATAGCGTGCTGTATTCCGGCGCATTTTTTTCATTGAAAAATACTAAGTCACCGTAGGAAGATAAGCTTTCACAGCGACTTCCCAATATCCAGTAAAGCAAATCCATATCGTGACAGCATTTTGCCATCAGAAGCGGCGATGTCTCGTCTTCTCTGCGCCATAAGCCTCTCACATAGCTGTGAATAAAATGCCAGTAGGCAACATTTTCCGAGTGGCGCACGGCCACAATATTTCCGAGGGCACCACTGTCAACGACCGCTTTTATCTTTCTGTAAAATGCTGAATATCTGAGTACATGGCATACAATAACTTTCAAATTCTTTTCTTTCGCCTTTTTTTCAATATCAAGGCAATGCTGTGGATTTGGCGACACCGGTTTTTCAACCATCACATGATACCCCAGTTCAAGCGCCTGCATTGTATGTCCATAATGATCTCTGTCCTGTGTACATATAAATATAGCATCGGCTATTTTGCCCTGTGCAAAAAGTTCGTCTGCACTCGCAAATGTACGTACCGAAGGATTTTTAAACTTTTCCTTTGCAATTTCAACACGTTCTGCATCCAAATCACAAATTGCCGTAATAACCGCATCCTCTCTGCCTAAAAGCAGCGTTCCGTAATTAATTCCCCGGTTTCCTAATCCGAGAATTGCAACCTTTAACATCATTTTTCCTCCGTTTAACCGTTTCATATTGACCTTGTATGCGTTGTATTATACAATGATTTCTATGCTATGATTACATCACAGACGGCGTTTGCATCCACCGGATCAG
>USSL01000029.1 GCA_900557175.1 uncultured Eubacteriales bacterium | reverse complement strand
TCCGACGTTTTATTTTTTATTTCGTATATTCTTTTCCCTTAATGTAAACAGCCTTTACATTCAAGTCTTCATCGAGAAGAACGATGTTTGCCGTTTTGCCCGGCGTCAGGCTGCCATATTGATCGTAAATGCCGATAGCCTTTGCAGGATTTACAGCCGCACATTTCACGGCACTTTCAAGAGGGATACCCATTTCTTTGACGGCCGTACGCACACAGCCCATCAGGTTTGTGGCGGAGCCGGCAATCGTGCCGTCCTCAAGGGTAATTTTCTTGCCCTTCAGTGTAATTTTCAAACCACCCAGTGTATAATCACCGTCCGGCATTCCCGAAGCTTCAAGACTGTCGCTAATCATAACAATTCTGTCATCACCAAACATTTTAAAGGTAGCACGTACTGTCGACGGATGAATGTGAATGCCGTCACAAATAAGCTCGACATAGACATTATCATTTTCACAGGCTGCACCGATAACGCCCGGCTCACGGTGATTGAGCGGCGGCATCGCATTATAAAGATGCGTGACGTGACGTGCACCGCGCTCAAAAGCGGCCTTTGCCGTTTCGTAATCAGCCATTGTGTGTGCCACGGAAACAGTAACCTCATCCCTGACCTCGTCGATAAATGCCATCGCACCGTCAATTTCCGGCGCCATATCCACAAGCTTAAAAAGTCCGCCGGAAGCCTTCTGGAGACGTCTGAACATCTCTGCGTCCGGTTTATGGATATACGCTTCATTTTGAGCGCCCTTTTTGGCCTTGCAGATAAACGGTCCTTCCATGTTGATACCACATAAAATTGCGCCTTTGCTGCTTTCATAATTTTGGGCACAGGCTGCAATTTTTGTCAGCTTTTCTTCACTCAAAGTCAGTGTGGCCGGGCAGATTGTCGTAATACCGCAGGCTGCCTGATGGGCTGCAATAGCTTCAATGGCATCTGTCTCACCTTCACAGAAATCGCGGCCGACACAGCCATGAAAATGAACGTCCGTCAATCCCGGAATCGCATAACAGCCTTCGCCGTCAATAACCTCGCCCAAGTCCTTAGTCAAACCATCCGCTGCAATCACTTCACCGTCCACATAAAGCTCGCCGTCTTCAAAGACGCCGTTTTCTCTAAAAACCTTAATGTTTTTAATAATCATGATATTGCCTCCGGTATCATCAAATATCAAGTTCTGAAAAAGCATCTTCATCGCCGACAATTGTCACATCCGGGTGAAGCTGTAAAATAGATGCCGGAACCTGAGGCACAATATCGCCTGTAAAGGCGCGTTTTACGATGCCTGCCTTATCCTTGCCGCTGACAACAACAACGATTCTCTTTGCCATCATAATTGTCTGAATACCCATTGTATAAGCAAAACGAGGTACCTCATCCTTATTTTCAAAAAGTCTTGAATTGGCATCAATTGTACTCTGTGTCAGTGCCACACAATGTGTGCCTTTTGGAAAATTATCTGAAGGCTCATTAAAACCGATATGACCGTTATGACCTAAACCTAAAAGCTGTAAGTCGATGCCGCCCATACTTTTTACAACGGCATCATATCTTGCACATTCCACATCATCATCTGCTGCAAGACCGTCCGGCACATTTGTATTCGCTTTGTCAATATTAACATGATCAAATAAATTTGTATTCATAAAATATCTGTAGCTCTGGTCATTATCCCCCGACAAGCCCTTATATTCATCAAGATTTACTGTACGAACAGCGCTGAAGTCAATGTCACCCGCCGCACACCATGAAATCAGATTTTTATAAGTTCCGATTGGTGATGAACCTGTTGCAAGTCCAAGCACACATGCCGGTTTTAAAAGCACCTGGGAAGCAATAAGTTCTGCTGCCCTTCTGCTCATTTCATCATAATCTTTACATTTTACAAATCTCATTTTAATATCCCCTTTCTATGGCCCTCTTAAATCTATATACTGTCCGGCAAAATGCCGCAAGTATCAAAAATATGCTGTGACTATTAAAGCTAAACTGTAACCTGTTAGAGCTTGCTGTAATAGTTAAAATCAGCTTTAAGACAATCTTCTCTCGTCCCCTCGTATGTGCGCTCGCGCTCAACGATATAGGCTTCACATCCGCACGCATCGGCAGCTTCTTTTAATGCCTTCCAATCCACAAGCCCCTCGCCTGCCGGACAGTTAATATGCGCCGTATTCTCCGACGGCGCGCCTGTGCCTGTCACTGCGCTGCTTTCTTTAATATGGACAAGCTTTACCCTGCCTTTATGCTTCTTTACGAAATCAACCGGCGAAAAACCTGCGGCTGCACACCAGCCGGCATCAAGCTCAATACTTAAATTTTCCGGTGCTGTCTTTGCAATCAGATGTTCCATAATCGTCATATTTTCAAAAGAAGCAAACTCCTGCGTATGATTATGATATGTAAGTACCAATCCGTGACTGCGGCACACTGCACCGATTTCATCAAGCTTTGCCGCAAAAGCGTCCACTTCCTCCAAATCCGGAAATTCATGCCATGCGATACCAACATACTTTTGTCCGAGTGTCTTTGCATACGGAATCATCTCTATGATTTTATCCTCCGGCGCATGATAAGAAATCACCGTCATATGATTTTTATCAAGGCAGGCTTTTAAATCCTGTACCGGCGTCTCAAAATTTGCCGCATAAAGCTCAACGCCGCAGTAGCCCATCTTCGCCGTCTTTTCAATATTTTCAAGTGTATGTGACGGCTCATGGTCGCCCAAAGAATACATCTGTAAATATAACTTTTCCATTCTAAATCCCCCTATAAATCAACGCGCTTTAATTCATGAAGTTTATCTTTTCTCAAGTACATCTCAAACTTATATTCAAGGTCAAAATATGTTTTTTCTTCACTCTCAGCCGCCAAAAGCCACCGGCTGTCCTTGTCAAGATTTTTAAAATACGTATCTGCCTCGTAAATATAGTCCATCTTTGTCACATGGGCAACCGTACAAAATGGCAGAAACTGTTCATAAATACTTGCACCGCCAATGACATAGACATCATCACTGTCAAAGTCCGATACAGCTTTTAAGGCTTCCTCAACACTGTGGACAACAGTAGCGCCCTTCACATAAAAATCCTTATTACGGCTTAACACAATGTTTGTCCGCTGTGTAAGCGGCATACCGTTTGGCAGACTTTCAAGCGTTTTACGCCCCATAATGACAGCCTTGCCAAGCGTCGTTTCTCTGAAAAATTTCATGTCCTCCGGAATACTGTTTAAAAGCTTTCCGCGGCAGCCAATCGCCCACTGATTATCCACTGCTACAATTAAATTCATCAGACAGCCTCCTAATCCTCACAGATAATTAATTCCTGTGCATAAGGCAATGTTTTAATCCAATCGCAAAATTCATGCCATTCGGTCAGCTTATGATGCTGTCTTGCAAAATAAATATTGACGAGTGTCTCATAGTTCATTGTGCATGTCCGCATCTGATTATAGCTTGACGGCAGAAGCTGGATTAAATCATACCACTGTGCCTTATCTTTTGTCTCAATATACTCAAGACGTATTTTTTCAAGGCGCTCAATAACCGTATCCATAAAGGCAAGTGTCCCGTCTGTCATATGGTCACAGCTAAAATCCGCCCGCTCAAAGGGCTTGCTGTGGATTTTATGCATTGTACTCGTCGAATTGGCTACAGTTGCCACTTTATACGTATCATATTCCTTCCACCAGTAAAGCGGCGCCGTAATATCTACCGAAACAAAAATCTGACGGATAAACTTTCTGTGGTCACTTCCGGCCTTTCTTAAACGCTTTGCCAGATCTAAATCATTCGGCCCGAGCACATACGCATGATTTTCATCATAACTGCTGTCCATACGTCCCCAGCTGTTCATCGGATTTCTTGCACCACGCATCGCATTTTCAAGGTTCATTACACTTGTTCTCTCTAATTTTATCATATAAACTCCTTTAATCTCTTTAGTCAATCATTTCAATATTTTGCAGCATTGGCACTGCATTTAATATCTATTATAAGTCATTATCAACTGCGTTACAACCGAACAGAGGAATTTTTTTTGTATACACACGTCCGACGATGAAAGTTTTATCGAAAAGTATATTGAAAAAAATTTAAAGTGATGTATAATAATTAAAAGAGTTTTACACTGTACAATGATAACGTGAAAACCATTTTCAGGGAGGCAATTAACATGGAAAAGAAAAATATCGACTGGGCCAACATTGGCTTCGGTTATATGAAAACAGATAAACGCTATGTTTCAAATTATACAAACGGCGCATGGGACGAAGGTGTTCTTACAGATGATGATATGATTACAATGAGTGAGTGCGCCGGCGTCCTTCAGTATGCCCAGACCGTTTTTGAAGGACTTAAGGCTTATACGACAGAAGACGGCCGTATCGTCACTTTCCGTCCCGACTTAAACGGCGCCCGTCTCGAAGATTCTGCAAAGCGCCTTGAGATGCCTGTATTTCCGAAAGAACGCTTTGTACAGGCTGTGACCGATACTGTTCGCGCCAACGAAGCCTATGTACCGCCTTACGGTTCCGGCGCCACACTTTATATCCGCCCATATATGTTCGGCATGAACCCTGTCATCGGTGTTAAACCGGCCGATGATTACCAGTTCAGAATTTTCACAACACCTGTCGGCCCTTACTTTAAAGGCGGCGCTCATCCTCTGACGATCAAGGTCAGTGATTTTGACCGTGCCGCACCAAGAGGTACAGGACATATTAAAGCCGGCTTAAACTATGCCATGAGCCTTCATGCAATTGTAACAGCCCACAAAGAGGGCTATGATGAAAATATGTATCTCGATCCGGCAACACGGACAAAGGTTGAAGAAACCGGCGGCGCCAACTTCCTCTTTGTCACAAAGGATCATACGGTTGTTACACCAAAATCCGACAGCATCCTTCCGTCCATCACACGCCGTTCCCTCATCTATGTCGCCGAACATTATCTCGGCCTTAAAGTAGAGGAACGCGAGGTATATCTTGACGAACTTTATGATTTTGCCGAATGTGGTCTCTGCGGTACTGCCGCTGTCATCTCCCCTGTCGGAAAAATTGTTGATCACGGAAAAGAAATCTGTCTTCCAAGCGGTATGGAAGCAATGGGTCCTGTCACAAAAGAGCTTTACGATACACTGACAGGTATTCAGATGGGACGTATTGAAGCGCCTGAAGGCTGGATTCACACAATTAAATAATTTTTTACGACTTTATTCTGCAGGATTTTACATTAATTTCCTGTATCATAAGAAAACTCCGGAAAGCAGACTGTCATCAATGTCGCATTTTCGGAGTTTTTTAGTTTTTCTTATGCTATCTATTCCTATCAATCTATGCTATAATAAAATTGAATTTGGCGCGCTTTGATAAGCATTGAAAGTGAGTGAAACTATGATAGATACGCTAACAACAATTATTAACGAATATTACCGTGATTATGACGTTTATAAAAAACTGGAAAATGATGTCAGAGAGATTATTACAACATTGATCGATGTCAACCATATTAAAATTTCCAATATGACACTGAGAATTAAAAGCGAAGAAGCGCTTAAAAATAAAGTAATCTCAAAAGCAAAGTATGAGCATCTTGATGAAATTACTGATATTTTAGGCTGCCGTATCGTCACACTTTTTGAAAGTGACGTCGACCGGATATTCAGCCTTCTGGAAGATACCTTTGAAGTTGTAGAAGTTGTCGATAAGCGAAAAAAGCACCGGGTCAACCGCATTGAATTTGGTTATACATCCCTCCATGTCATTGTGAAGTTTACCGACAGCAGGTGCGAGCTTGTAGAATATCAAAAATACAGAAATATTTTATTTGAAATTCAGATAAGAACAGTCCTGCAGCATGCATGGGCGGAAGTTGAACACGGTCTCGGCTACAAATCCTACTTTGAACCTCCGATGGAAATTAAACGTAAGCTGAACCGTCTTGCAGGAACACTTGAAATTTTAGACGAGGAATTTGAATCTATCCGTTACAGTATTTCTCTTTACAACGCAAGTATTGATAAAGTTGAGAAGGTTCTCAAAACAGATATTAATAAAGATTCCCTGATTGCTTATATGAACACAAGCCCGGTCATTCAGGAAATTGCCGATGCTGTCGCCAAAAAGCACAACTATAAGCTGATGGCAGACCCGCTGCTGATCAGCCAGCAAAAGCTTGTTGCCAAGCTAAACGCCCAGGGTTACCAGTATATCCATGAGATCAATGATGATATAGAAAAGCATAAATCAACCGTCATCGCTATCGGCAACGAGATTTCTGAGAGAATTAATTATGATTCCCCGGATCTTAATCTTTACTCAACCGTCCACTGGTTTTCCTTTATTCCGGTCATTATCAATCTCGTCGCAGGACACGGCGGTTCCTCTGAGGAAGTGTCCGACGACCTTATTTTAGAAACATTTATCAAAAACAATATGTCTATTTTCGACGTATTTACAATGCGTCGCGACAATGCCGGAGACGATTAACTCTCCGGCATTATTAGCGTCAGCAGACAAGTGGCAACACGCCCCTGTTCACTGACGCTAACATTCTCTCATATGCGTTCTGACGCGGAACAGACTTCTGTACACACGTTTTTTACAGGCATCTTCGCTGATGCCATATATGTTAGAAATTTCTCTGTAATTATATTTCATATCAAATTTTAACAGCAGCATTTTATAATCTTTTGTCGTAAGAACCTCTTTGATAACTTCCTTTGTTTCAATTTCAGAAAATGTCTGACAAACGGCACCCTCTGTATCTAAAAGCGGCGCCTCATGATTTTCAATTCTTATCCTCCGGCGATTAAGCTCGCGCGCCTTATTTTCAGCAGTAATATACAGCCATCCTTCCGGACACGGATGCCGCGAAAGCTCTTTCTTTTTCTCACAGGCTATACAAAAAGTTTCCTGTGATACCTCGTTTGCAAAATCTTCTGAACCATAACGGCTGACCAGAAAGGATTTCAGAACACCGCTGTAATCTTCGTATAGCGTCCTTATGTACCTTTCCCTTTTTGTTTTTAGCATAACATCCTCCTTAAATATATTCAGACCGAAGATTCATATATTGCTGTTAAAAAATAAAATGAGAATCTCTGCCCCCTCATTATCTATAACAAAATCAAAGGCAAAAATTCTCACTCAATTTAATAATTTAACAATTTTATCGTTTTATAAGCCGTCCGTAAATATCCTGAGGCACCCATGCCTCTACCTCGATACCTTTATCTGTATATTCTTCCTTGAGCAGCTGGCCGTATTTACGGATAAGATTAATCATCGCTGCATCCTTATACTCTAGCGTCTGCTGGAAATATATTTTCTGCGCTCTTAAAACATCCTCGACCGTTTCCAAAAGCTTTTTAAGACCGGTTTCATTTTTTGCAGAAATAAAAACTTCTCTGTCCGCTTTAAAATCATGGATTGTTTCTCTTGCTGTATCTGATACCATATCAATTTTATTAAAAGCTGTAATAATCGGCTTTCCTGATACACCGAGCTTGTCCAGCGTCTCATAAACTGTATACATCTGGTCTGTCATCTGAGGATTTGATAAATCAACCATATGGATAATAATGTCCGCAAACTTTGCTTCCTCAAGTGTTGAACGGAATGCATTAATTAAATGATGCGGAAGCTTGCGTATAAAACCGACTGTATCAGTCAGAAGCAGCTGCTGTCCGCTCTCAAGTGTGATACTTCTCGTCGTCGGATCAAGCGTTGCAAAAAGCTTGTCCTCCGAAAGTACCCCCGCTGATGTCAGCGTATTTAAAAGTGTTGATTTACCTGCATTCGTATAACCGACAATCGCAGCAACCGGCACACGCATCCGGCTGCGCTGCTCTCTCGTCACCTCCCGGTGCCGTTTTACAGCCTCAAGCTCTGCATTCAGCTGGGAAATTCTTGATTTAATAAGACGTCTGTCAATCTCAAGCTTTTTCTCGCCGGGGCCTCTCGTACCGATACCGCCGCCAAGCCGCGACATCGACGTACCAAAACCGGTAAGTCTTGTTGCACGATATTTTAACTGGGCAAGTTCTACTTGTATCTTTCCTTCGCGCGTTGATGCTCTTGCGGCAAAAATATCAAGAATCACCAGTGTTCTGTCCATCACCTTTGTATCAAGAATATCTGAGAGATTCGCCATCTGTGCCGGAGAAAGCTCATCATCGCATATAATGCCGTCAGCGCCTGTTTCTTCAATAAGTCCGGCAAGTTCTTCAATCTTTCCTTTGCCGATATATGTTCCGGGATGGGCGGACTCTCTGTTTTGTAAAAGACGTCCCACCGGCACTGCCCCTGCCGTTTTTGCAAGCTCGGCAAGCTCTGAGAGTGATTCTTCGGCATGATCATCCTCCGACGTGCTGATACCGACTAAAATCACCTTTTCCGAAAGCTCTGTTATCTCTATCATCTCTGCCATACAACCACCTCTATTTCTGTCTTGATTCAAGGAAAATAAGCTCTCTTGCCGCAGCCTCATCCTCAGGATATTTTTCGACATACGCCTGCATCTTTTCATAAGCCGTCTGCCACTGCCCCATTTTTTCCAGAGCATTCACCTCATTGAACCGAAGCTGGGCATCGACTGTGCGGTCATTTAACGCAATACCTGCACTAAAAGCCGCCGCAGCGTCCTCATAGCGTCCGGCTTTCTCAAGACAGACACCATATTCATTATATGCAAGTGCATCATCGGGATGATCCGCAAAATATAAATCAAAGCTGCTGATAGCTTCCGCGTAATTCTCCTGTTTCATAAAATTCTGAGCTTTTCCGAAATAAGCCGCCGTATAGCCGTCGGCAATTGCTGTCTCAAAATTAGTATCCGCTGTTTCATAATCGCCCATATACATGTAAATAAGTCCCTGATTCGTGTAATCGCCGCCATCATCAGCCGGAAGCTTTGCTGCCTCCTTCAATATCTTTTCAGCATCTCTTTCCTTTCCCTGATCAAAAAGGACTCTGTACAGCGACAAATAAACTTTATAATTTTTCTGATTCATCTCAAGTGCTTTATATAGATCATTCTCAGCATTCGTATTATCCCCGACCTGCTGATAGGCAATGCCGCGCAGCATATAAGCATCCGCATCACCGGTCTGCTCAATAATACTTGTATAGGTTAAGACCGCACCGACACTGTCACCGCTTCTTGCCTGCGCTTCAGCAAGATAAAATAAAATGTCAATCTCCTGTGCGGTATATCTGCTGCCCGCCGACGCAAGCGCACTGTTAAAGGCTTCGAGAGCCGCCTCGTAATCGCCCTTATACAAATAGGCAATCCCTTTGCCGCGTCTTGCTGACTGAATCTCACCCTTTTGATGTGTTCTTGATTCAGCCTCTCCAAATGTCTGAAGCGCTTCATCAAACTTTGCCAGCTGGATTTTTGCCATACCGAGATGTACATAATACTGTGCATTTGTCTTATCGTAACCGACCGCCTCGTTAAACATCTGCTCTGCCAGTGCATAATCGCCACTGTTATAGGCTTTCATCCCCTTTTCATCACTCTTTGTCCCTGCACCGAGACTTCTTATAAAAAATACTGATGCAGCAATGATGACAACAATAAATATCAGCGCCATCACTTTAAATGCACCCGAAACTTTTTTTCGTTTTTTCCGTTTCTTCGGCGCCGCCGTCCTGCGCGCCTGCTGATGCCTGTCCGCCTCCGGCCGCACCGCACTTTGCTTTTGCCGGCTGTCTGCCCCGGCACCTGTTGTCCGGCTTGTACGCTTCGGAAGAATCGTATCTGTATCCGGATTAAATCTATCATTATGATGGTTCAAAAGAACACCTCCGCTATCTTCAATAAAACTGCGCGCTGCAAAATCTGCCGCCGCTAAAACCATTATAGGGGGTGTCCCTTTAAATTGCAAGTCATTAAAAAGCTTTTTAAAAAAAGTATACTGCCCCCAAAATAAGCAGACCTAAAAGTGTCCTTACCATTTGTTTTAAAAAAGACATTCCGCCCGGATAAAGATGCTGGCTAAAAAATATCGAAATCATAATTGCAGCCCATACAGGTATATGAAAAATTCCCCGACTGCCGATGTAACGCCCAAAGCCCACGGTGTCCCAAGGAAACTGACGTAAGACGCACCGGCATTAGCCCACCGCTGCATGGGCATAAAACTGCCGTAAAGCAGACCGGGCAGCGCACTGTTTTGAACGCCGCACAAAAACACCACAAACAGCGCCGCCGCTGCCGGTGTGTTCAAACGAATTTCATATTTTAACAATATTTTTTCTGCCAGCACACACACAAAGCTGACTGCTAAAATTATCTGAAACGTTACCGCCGGCGTTAAAACAAGTCCCAGTGTCAGGCCGTCTGCGACACCCTTTAACCGATGACTTTTCCGAAAAGCAAACGGAAACAAGCCCTGCAATATTTCATGAAATGCCATAAATGAAAAAGCCGCAAAGGCCATCTGTCCGGCTGCAAGAAATCCGAAAGCCGCCGCTTTTACCGCTGCCACTGCGCCCACCGCACCGATCCACGCCCAATAAACACTGCCCTCACTGCGGCCCGAATGCATATGGGGCGGCGCATCACTTTTTTGAACAGCCGCCGGTATATCCATGCCCTGTGCAACTTCAATGTACCGTGCACGCCTCACAGGCAAAAATTTGATACGCCGGGCTGACTGCCCCGCTATGTTGTGCACACGCTCCGAAGACTTTTTATCACACTTTGCATGTTTTATCCGCTCACCGAGTGAAATTTTTGCCGGGCAAATATAGCTGCATATGTTACAGCCAATACATTTTGTCAATGTCTTTTGATTTAAAAGATAAGGTGTCAGGCGGGCAGGACATATACGTTCGCACAAATGACAGCCGATACATCCCGACGCATCTGTAAAAAGTGATTCTGCCTTTGCCTCATTAAAAACACAAAGCTGCCGTGCCAAAAGTCCGACAGGCGCATCGCTGCCTGCCGCGCGTCCGCCCATCGGCCCGCCAATCACAAAACGCCGCGCCATCAGCCCGTCATTTTTAATACCTACATGAAACAAAATATCTTCAATGACCGCACCTTTTGGAAATCTTAAAACCTCTGTCCGATGCAGCCGCCGTTTATCAATACCACCGTCAAATACAGAAACAGCCGCACAGACATCCATTGCCGGCTCATGCTCATAAAATCCCTGATACGCCCACACAGCTGTCTGAACATCAAAAGCAGCCAGTTTTATCTGCTGCCCCATTGGATAATACCGCGGCATATAATGGACTTCAAAATTCATTTCATCCAAAAGTGTCCTGTATTTTTTAATATATTTGTTCAATACATAATCTGCCCCGCCAAAACAGCGTTCTATATAAAATATAACTTTTTCAGCGCCCACACAGCGACCGAGCACTGCCGCGCCGAGAACAACTTTCGCTGTTTCCGCCATAAGAAGGCTGCAGCCTCCTGCCGCATAAGGCTCCGTCTCAACAGCATTCACATAAACCGTATGTGCCGCATTCACGACACCGACTGAAATTCCAAGCTGCCGCAAAAAGTAAGCAGCGCCGGCATATTTAAAAAACGGCACCTCAGACCAAAGCATCCTGCCGTGTGCACACCGGCGCACTGTAATATCATATACACTTTTCCTGTAACTTTCTTTCCGTTTGGCAATATGTGCGATAATGCCGTCAATGCTGGCATAGACAGGAATTTCATTTTTATAGCCCAAAAGACTTCCGCGGCTTACAAATACCTCCGGCGCAATATCTGCACCAACGCTGTCACAGGTCAAAATAACCTTCGGCACTTCTATCGTCCTGACCGGCAATATTTCCCTGTCGTCATCCCCATATGGACATATATAACGGCGCATCATCACACAATCACCTCCCACTAACTTCCATTCCCAGCATATCAGCTGCCAAGTTGATGCTATATTGACACTGACAGACAATATGCCAGTTACTTCATATTTGTTGTACTAGTGTGTGCCGAAAACAGAAGAATATGTGAGGGAAAGGAAGGAAAATCAGTCGCATATTCATATCATGCTATCCCTCAGGCACAGTGCGCCCCATCCAACTTTTGGATCCGGATAATTTTCAATTCCCGGCAGCCTTCGTGCGCCTTTAATTAAAGCTGCTTTCACTTTTTCGCCGTAAAGATATGGATCACTGCCTCGGATAATGCCTTCTTCCATAAGAAGGGCGCAGCTTCCGCTGACAAAAGGCGCGGCAAAGGAGGTCCCTGTGACCGTCGTGTAACCGCCGCCGGCCTTTGTTGTCTGAATATCCACACCCGGTGCCGCCAAATCAGGTTTTATCCACTGATTGAAGACTGTAAATCCACGTCCGGAAAAATCGGCGTAGGCATCTGTATAGCCATTATAAGCGCCGACAGCAATCGGTTTTAAGGCTGTCGAAGGAACTGTCAGCGTATATTCCGGTTCCGGATATAAAAAACGGGTCTGCAAATTTCTGGCCGCACTGCCGGGCAGCCATAGGTGGCAGCGCCCATCGACAATCTTTCGCCCGCGCAGACGGACAGTCCAAATACCGGGAGTAATATATGTGTCCGACGGTAAAAAATCAATATAAATTTCCTGTGCCATTGTATATGGGCTTGCTTCACCGTAATATAAGAGAATTTCCGTCCCCTCAAGTACAAAACGCTGGGCGCCTAAAAATTGCTGCAGCGGCCCCGCAGTCTGCCCGCCCGGCGCCACAAGTTCAATATCTGCCGTGTCAAATCCGTTTTTCCAAATCTGTACATTCATTGTCCGTTCATACTCCGAAATCACAAAAGGAACATCGACCGTCATTCCATCCTGAAGTCTTTCTGAAGCATGCCCCTGCCTTGCCCCTTCATTACCCGTACCGATGACAATACAGCTTTTCCACACGCCGGCCACCGTATCTAAATAGCTTTCCAAAAGCGACATGCCATTATGTGCACCATACGAATTTCCAAAGCTTATATTAAGGACAAGCGGCATATTCATAGCAAGCGCCATTTCGATTAAAAAATTGACAGCCTGCATCAACTCCGTTGTTCTCGGAAATCCGTCAGGTTTTGGCGTTCCAAGCTTGACAACGGCGAGACTACTCTCAAAAGCAACCCCCGTCGCCGCCCGGCGATTTATTGCAGCCGCACTGCCGTAAGATGTGCCGCCTGTCCCTGTGCCGCCCGCAGCAATACCAAGCACTGCCGTTCCATGTCCCGATAAATCTTCTCCCGGCACAACCGCCGGACGTTTCGGGCTGTTTAAAATTTCATTAATCAT
>USSL01000028.1 GCA_900557175.1 uncultured Eubacteriales bacterium | reverse complement strand
CTGAATAATCATATTCGTCATGTCCGGATCACACTTTACATCCATGATATCAACCGGATTTTTTCCTTCTAATCCCAGTTTTGATTTTTCGACAGTCATGATCACTGCATACCATTTTCCGTTTTTATGTCGAAGTACTGCACTGTCTGGCGATTTACTCCATAAATATTCTGGGACTGTTCCGTACTGTTTCTGCACATATTTAAAGATTTCTTCCGTCTTCACAATCTATTCAACTCCTGACGTTTCTGATATCCTACCTATAATCATACCACATTTTCGGATTCCGAACTACCTGCCAAATTCTTTTGCATTTTCCCGTTTTTCCTATCCTCATATGCCAGTTCAGCAAGAATATGTTCTATTCCGATTCAGGAAAGAGACCAGGTCAAAGAAAAAACGATAAATTAATTCGCACTGGGTAATTTTCTATGTTTCAAATTGATCTAAACCATACACACAACGCTTAATTTCACCATGATCCGCCCTGTTCCCGGAGGTATGGAATACTTTCCTTAAAACTCTTTGCAGAATTTTTGATAAATTTCCTTTTTTTGCTTGCAAAAGAGCAGTTCATCTGTTAAAATGGTGACTGTTGATAAAAGGAGGTGCTATTCATGGCTAAATGTGCAATCTGCGATAAAGGAGCTCATTTCGGAAACAATGTGAGTCATTCCCATAGAAGATCCAACAAAATGTGGAAATCTAACGTTAAATCCGTCAGAGTAAAAACAACTGCCGGCGGAGCAAAGAAAATGTATGTATGTACTTCTTGTTTAAGATCCGGAAAAGTTGAAAGAGCGTAAGTAATATCGTATGCCCCCGTAGAATGCGGGGGCTGTTTTTTTATCTTTAAGACAGATAAATCACAAGCGGGAAGTATGCCAGGTGCACACTTCCCGCTTATCTGCAAAACATATGATATCCGCATAGCAGACATATGACTGCCATTGCGATCACAATAAAATTCTCTGTAATAAGGATACCAAGAACCATGCCCACACCAATAAAAAACAGCATAAAACCAGTTAGCTTTCCCACTCCTGTCTGCTCATTTCCTGTTTTTTTATTACAGTATATGCATGAAATCTAAATGAAATACTACTCTTCTTTCCCGTCCGTATCCTCAGCATTGCCTGCACCTGGCGCAAAACGGTTCACAAAATCCGGCACCATATCCAGAACCTTGGTAAGGCCATCCTGATTTTTTACGTTTACAAGTTTGGTGCTTCCATTCTGGATCACAAGTACTGCACAGGGAGACATCTTTCCGGCAAGACCTCCGCCGCCGTTATTCTTCTTGTCCCCTTCAAAAGCTCCGGCTCCCACGCCGAAGGATACATCGACCAGAGGAAGGATAATGGTATCACCTACATGAATGGCATCGCCAACCACTGTTTTGGCCGATACAAAGCCATCCATTCCTTTAAATAATGAATTCACGGTATCTTTGAAATTATTCTCTTTCTCCATGATTTACCTCCTTATGTCTCCATCGGTGGATGACGTATTTTATATTTTTATTGAAATAAAGCTTCGCTGCTGTTGTGAGAACTACAATTCCATAAATCCTTCCTTTTAACATGATCTCTCCCTCAAGAACATTTTCATCATCAAAAAGGGGCGCTACTTCGATCTTGTTTTTATGAAAAGGAATCGTCATTCCTAATACAGCCAATACCATACCTGTAACTGCCGGATCTTCATTGCCAAATGTGATTTTTCCGGTGATCCTTGTCGGAAGCACATGATAAATCAGTTTTTTTGCATTTTTACACAGAAAGGAAAGAGCCTCTCTGGTTCGGGGATGGTCTAAAAATTCCTTCCACCAGTTTATCTTATCACAGAAATTCCGGATTGTTAATGCAAGACTTTGCATTTTTTTCAGAATCCTTTTGGGCATTCCAAGAAAATTCTGTACGATTCGGATCAGATTTCCAACTGCAGTTTTTATTCTTCCCACTATATTCAAAATTAAATCTGCAATCTTTGTCCGAAGCTTCTTTTCATCTTCCGATATTTCTTCGGAAATCGATATCGGCTCCATTATTACATTTTCCAAAATTTCATTTATATCTTCAACAGTATCTTCCTGCGGCTCAGACATTTGCAGCTCTGCGGTATCGTTCTGATTTTCGTTTTTTGATGTCTTTTCATGGCTTCTGGAAGCCTCTGCCTGTTTTTTGGCATTTTGATTTCCGGAGTTGGAAAGAGATCTAGGTTTCTTTTTTTTACGAAACAGATTTTTAAATTTTTCCAAAGGAATCCCTAAAAAACATAATTTTGTTTTCAGAACGCCCTGCTCCCAGAATACCTGTGCAGAAATTATATGAAGCAGCCAGCTCACTTCACCGAAAGCATGTATTTCCCGAAGACTATCCGTTCGGTCTTTTTTTATTTTCCCTCTGTATCTGATCGGACAGAATAAAAGAAGCAGCAGGATCATAAGAATCAGCCCGATCAGGATCCCCAGAAGGATCAATATCCATTTTATTATCAGCCATAATATATGCAGCATTGGTTCACCTGTTTTTCAGATATTCTTTTATTTTAAAATTTCCAGTTTCGGTATAAACCTGTTCGATCATATCCTGTACCATCTGTATAGCACCGGATTTCCCTCTGGCCATTCCAACGATCAAAGGACAGGTGGCTCTGGCGCTTCGCTGTACAAGCATGCCTGCGGGAAGAATTTCCAAAATATTTCCGGGATTATCAGACAAAGTAACAACGTAGATATCCGGCACGAATTTACCAGCAGTGATCCTGGTTCTTATTCTAGTAGGATTTTTTACATCATTTCCTATGTAATAGTTTTTCATCCATTTCAGCAATCTGCCCTCACCTCCGTTATAATGCCAAACAGGGCTGCGTATGTACACAGCCCTGTCCTGTTGTTAAAAATACCGCCGCTGTAAAACCAGTGAGCACAGTGGCAAAATACAAAAATATCATGGCAGTTCTCCGCTTTGAAAATGTGCCTGTAATTTTGCATCCTTCCGGTGTCTGCTCAACTTTTCCTTTAAAATAAGTTGCCATCAGCGCATTTTGAAATTCTCCGTGATAAAAAACATAAAACTCATCACTGCTCGTAAATTCTCCGAAATAGCAGTTTTGAGCCACATACTTTCTCTTGTTTTCTCTTGTATATTCAACAATACTTTCACTCCACTGCTTTTTCCAGTCTTTCATCTTGAGATGACTTATAATCTCATATCTCTGCCGCATTATCTTTTCTCCTTTTGTGGTTTATAATAAACGCAAAGCTTCCTATTATAATATAGAAAATACAGCGCCGGAAAACCGACGCTGTATCTATTATACAACAATGTAGATTTTAAGTAAACGGTGAATTTACATATAGCCTTCATAGATTTTCTCTGAAATTTTCACGATTAAATCCCGCGCATCGGCTGTGGAAACAAGGTTTTCCGACATGACGCACAATATATAAGCGCCATTTTTTGCATAGACGATGGCAGCGTCATTTTCCACATCAGAAAGCTCACCTGTCTTATTGGCTGTCACAATATTTTCAGGGACACCTGCCGGTATCTTTCCGGTGCGCTGCTGCGCCTTTAAAAGTTCAAGCATTGCCTCTGAGCCCTCAAGGCTTCCGCTGTATATATCATTAAGAAACTGTCCGCAGTCTGTCACTGACGTATAATTTTCACCTGTTGGATTAACCTCAAGAAGCATTCGTCCCATCGATGTATCACTATAACCGTGCTTCGCACAAAACTCATTGACTAAATCTCTGCCGACTGCCGCATCGCCGCCGCCCAAAAGTGATGTCAGCTTATTGGCTGCATCATTGTCGCTGACAGTAATCATTTGCTCTAACTGTCTGTCAAGTACCGCGGTATCTGTATTTTTTGAAAGTGCCTCATAGTTTTCACAAACAGCGCCCATAATATAAAGCTTAATCAGACTGGCAGCCTGCATTTTCTGACTGCCTGTTGACACGAGCATGCTGCCGCCGGCTTTGGCTGCATAAACCGCCCAGCGCTCACCTTTTGCCCGCTGCGGTTCAACAAGTGCTTCGACCGGGGCGGCCAGCGCGTCATCCAGGGCGGCCAGCGCGTCATCCGGCGCTTTAAATCCAAAATAATCATCAATGCCATCGGCTATACCGGCAACCATTTTTTTCTGATACGCCTCATCCTGCATATTTGTATCGTCTGTTTTATTTGTCATATAGCCCATCTCCAAAATAAATACCGGAATCTTACTCCAATTGATGCCTGTCATATTGTCGTAAAGGTGCACACCGTCATTTTCCATGCCTGTTGACGCGCAATATGCATTGATAACTTTTTCACCGAGCTTATAGCTTTCCTCATGTAAATCGGCAACAAACGGATTGTTTTCTGACGGCACCATTGTCATTGCACCGTGCACCGATGCATCCTCGCTTCCGTTGGCATGAATGCGTACGTAAATATCCGCGCCTGCCTCATAAGCTAAAAGTGCCCGTTCCTTATTACTGATGGCCGTATCATTATCCTCCCTTGTAAGGACAACCTCATAACCTCTTGCTTCAAGCTCTGTCCGAAGTTTCTTTGAAATTTCAAGTGTCAGCTCATACTCCGGAACACCGGTATATCTGCCGGTTGTTCCCGTGGAAGCTTTCGCTTTCATCTCATTTGAGCCGGGCCCCAATGGTTCTAGGGCGCTCATATCGACACTGCTGCTTTGATGTCCCGGATCAATCGCTATCTTTTTGCCATTTGTTTTTGTTTCTGTCTCCCCGGACACTTCTGTTGAAGCTTCTGTCCCGTCTGCTGAATCCGTCGTTTTGCTTTCGGTTTCTGCTGCTTCCTGAAGCTGCCCGATCTGGACTTTCAGCGCATCACATTCGCTCTCCGCCTGTTCAAGCAAAAGACTTAAATGAGCCTGTGATTTTTTCAACTCCGTATTTTGATGCCATAAAGCAATAGAAAATACGCCTGCAGCAGTCAAAGCTGCCGCAAGCATACTCATAATGATAATATGTATTTTCTTCATTCAAGATTACTCCTGCTTTGCACCGCACTGCATACAAAAGATAGCGTCGTCATCCATCGGCGCACCGCAGTTCATGCAAAATCTTGTCGGCTGAGGCTGTGACTGCCCACGCTCAATTTTGGCGCCGCAGCCAATACAAAATACCATATCGTCCTCTATCGGCGTACCGCAATTTGGACATGTTTTTGTATTTTCGATATTTGTAATCATCTCTCTGAGTTCATCGATCCGCGCAAAGCTTGCATTAAGCATTGAAACAAGTTCTGCAAGTTCAGGCACCGGATTATCCTTTTGTGTATCATAATATAATTTTCCGAGATTTGAATAATATTTGTTTATCTTTTTCTCCTCATCCGAAATCTGGCTTTTAAGCCCTGTAATATCTACAAATCCTTTCGCCTTATTCTTTACATTCTGACTTGTAGATGAAATCTTCTTTCCTAAATCATCAAAAAATGCCATTTTCCTACACCTCTCTTAATCATGATAAACAGTTCTTCCGCCGACGATATAGGACACAGCCTTATCCACCGACTTTAATTCTTTATCGCCTGTATAAATTTTTAAGTCGCCGCCGTAACCTGTGCTGAAATTCATAA
This sequence comes from uncultured Eubacteriales bacterium, assembly GCA_900557175.1. Lineage (GTDB taxonomy): Bacteria > Bacillota > Clostridia > Lachnospirales > Lachnospiraceae > Scybalocola_A. The sequence goes on along the minus strand of USSL01000028.1, from coordinate 7,654 downwards.
GCAAGACTGTCTTTTCGTCGTCCATAAACTTATACATAGACACATCATCGGCAATTTTTTTACTTTCCTTGCCGTCGAAAGTCTTTAAAGTAAAGCTTAACCTGCTGTCATCCACATCCGCCGCATAGCTTACAAGTGATGTGCCTTCAACCGCATTCACCGTATATGTGCCGACATCGGAATCTACAAGCGTTTCTCCGCAGTATAAATCGCCGCTGCCATCTTTTTCATCAGAAATATAATAAATATTTCCGCCGAATATTCCTTCGACCGATGCTAAGTTTTCAGCAATCTTTGTCAATGTACTTTCGCCTGCTGTATCAAATTCATAAAGGCACAGATTGACAAAGTTATCTTCGACATCTTCACTGTCACTTTCTTCATAAGCTGCCAAATAACCTTTATGATTGTCACTGTCATGAAAAACGACCTGTATTGCCATATTTTTTTCCAAATTATAAGATACGCCGCCGCAATACATCCAAATTGATGCCGACTGCTCCATCTTTTCTGTATAATTGGCCACAACATCATCAACATAATTGATTTCGGAAATATTCACCTTTGGCAGTTCATCTGCTTTTTTATAAATCAGCAGGCCATTATCAAATGTGCTGTCATAAGTAACATTTTCCGAAATAAGCTCTGACTGGCCATTTTTATAAACATAAAGGTTTCTTACACCTGCATCAACTGAATTTTCAGCAAGCTGTGCGCGCAGACGATCGCGCGATTGCTTCTCATCGTATTCGTTACGCGCCGCGTAATAAGCATCATAATCTGTTGTTTCTACTTTTTCAAGACCGTCCGGACCATTTTCAAGCTCTGTCTTGACAAAATCTTCAATCACCGGTTCCTGCATCGCCGCATCCTTTTCGGCCATATCATCATTAACTAAATCCGATGCCGTCACCTTATTTTGAGAAAGTGTTGTATAATACATATCTCCATTTTTATCAACGCCGAGAAAGATCGCCGACGAAGCGATTTCCTGCTTTTTGTCAAAATTTTCAATGCAGTAAAGTGACTGGTCGATTGTCGCGTAAAGCTTTTGAAAATCCTCCGAATTGTAAACAACATAGCCATTATCAAACAGCTTGACTTTTTCAGATTTCAAGTCCAGCGTCCTATAGTAATACGTATAGCTTTCATTGACAGCCTCACTCCACATGACATACTTTCCATTACTGTCCACGAACGCAAGGTATACATTTGAAGCTATTTTCTCTTTATTGCCGTCCAAATCATTTTTGTAAAGAACATCATCTTTTAAGTAGACAACATCTTTACCACTTTTTAATACCCAATATTGGATGACACTGCTGTCAATCTTCACAGCATCCTCAGCACCCCTGCCTGTCTTTACGGCATTGAGCTGATAGCCGTCCGAACCGCCCCCGGACAAATAATACATATATTTGCCGTCATCGGAATAGGTCACAATTGAATTATAATAATCGTTCCCGAACACTTCCCCGTAAGGTATCGGATTTCGCTTTCGCGCATCCGTATCAATAGATATCAGCTGGTTGCTTTTTACATAATTCACGTAACTATCGGCGCCGCCCGAAGCCCCGCCGACAAGCTTAATCACTGCAAAAACAATGGCTGCTGCGAGAACAAGCCCTCCGGCGGCAAAGCCGATAAATTTTCCGGTACTTCGTTTTTTCATTTTCTCCGATGCTTTCGGCGGTTTTGGTGACTTCGGCGGTTTTGATGCCTTTGCTGCTTTCACTTTCTTTGTGCCATAGCTGCTTTCATCTGTATAGCCGCCGGCATCATAACTTCCAGTGTCATAATTGCCCCCATCATAGCCATTCCCGTCATAGCTGCCGATATCATAGCCGCTGCCATCATAGCCGCCGGTATCATAACTGTCAGCGCCGCTGTAAGCGTCATTAACACCAGTCAGCGATTTGCCGCACACGCAGCAAAACACGGCATCTTCATCATTTTCTGCACCACAGTACGGGCAAAACCGGGGCAGCGATTCTTCCACAGTCTTTGTCAGATCACTTAAAACAACCGTCTTATCGAAATCTTCCTCCGGCATCTCATACACCGGCTCCGGTTCAGGCTCTGTAAAAACCTCCTGCTTTACACCGCAGGAAAAACAAAACTTTGCATGATCAGGCAATTCTTTGCCACATTTTAAACATTTCACCGTTGATTCCTCCTTCCCGGATTTCAGCCTGCATCCAACTGATAGCCTTTGCTGTCAATCGAAAACTCGACTTCACTTAAGAAATCGGCATTGGCTCTTTCGTAAGCATTAAACACAGAGCCATCAAAGTTTTCGGCATCCACAGTTCCTTTATACCACGACTTACTGTTAAAATAGTTCTGAAGCTCTTTTGAGGCAAAACGCCGTCCATGGCGGGCATAAATTTCATTCTTTGCATAATTAATTTCGCGGAGTGACAATCCTTCGACATCCGCCATTGTCAGATAACGGCTGTTGCTGTCAGGGATAATATAATCACTTTCTTCCGGTGCATTCTTGATGCCTTCAATAAGCTCATCCATCAGTGCTTTATCAGAGACATACTTCTTTGCTTCCTCTAAAAGCTTGACGGCTTCTTCCGTTTTTTTCTCTTTCAAAAGCTTTTTACTCTCTGAGTCAATCTGGAGAATGAAATCAACTTCATACTTTTCTTTCAGTTCAGAAATAAGTTTATCGTCAGGTACTTTTTCCTGCATCTGTGTCAGCGTCTTAAATGCCTCCATATAGTTGCTTTCCTTAATAAGCCCCTCGATTTTTTCTGTCAGATCAGCTTCGGCTTTTTCCTGAAGTGCAATGACCGTATCTGCGTCTTCCTCAGAAATTTTATCAGTATCTAAACTGTTCAGCGCCTGCTTTACCTGGGCATAATCAATCGTTCCGGCTTCATAATCTGTCTTAAGCTTTTCAATCTCGTTATTCTTCTCTGTCTCAGGCACCGTCTCGCTGTCTTTGGAAGATTCTGTCTCCATCATATCCTGATCATCAGATTTTGTCTCCGTCACGATCCCCTGCTGGTTTTTCGGTCCTTTATGACTCCCGTTATAAATAAGAATCACAGCCGCTGAGGCCGCTGCCGCAACAAGAACGGCGCCTCCGATAATCAGTCCGATAATCAGCCCCTTATGGCTTTTTTTCTTATTCTGACTGCCATCATCATAGCTGCCACTATCATAACTGCCATTATCATAACTGCCATTATCATAAGCTGGCGGTACAGTGGTGTTCTGCCATCCGGCATTTGCCTGAGGCGCCTGCCCCGGTATCTGTCCCGGTATCTGTCCCGATGTCTGTCCCGGCTTCTGAATCTGCTTTGACGTCTGACAGCTGCAGACTTCGCCGTCTTTTAATTCTTTTCCGCAATATCTGCAAAACATCTGATTTCCTCCCTCTCAAAAATGGGATACAGTCAAATGCCTGTACCCCATTTTTTATTTTCTTTATATACAATTATACTTCTTCTTTTGCATTCTCGTCAATAACTTTCGCCTGTACATCTGACGGTGCCTGCTCATATCTTGCAAATGAGTAAGCATAATCACCGCGGCCGCCTGTCATAGAACGGAGATTTGTGCCATAGCCATAAAGCTCAGCCATCGGAATATCCGCAACAATTTCAGTCTTACCGTCATCTGTCGGATTCATACCGAGAACACGGCCTCTTTTCTTATTCAGGTCACCCATAACATCGCCTGTAAAGCTGTCAGGCACATAAACGCTCAAAGATGCAATCGGCTCAAGCAGTACAGGATTTGCTTTCATGAAAGCTGCCTTAAATGCCTGTCTTGCCGCTGTCTTAAATGCCATCTCAGAAGAATCTACCGGATGATATGAGCCGTCAAATAATGTCGCTTTGACACCGACAACCGGATAACCGGCCATAGGTCCTTTATCAACAGAATCTGCAATACCTTTTTCAACTGCCGGGAAGTAATTCTTCGGCACGGCACCGCCGACAACTCTTTCTTCAAATACATATGGTGTCTCCAAATCGCCGGATGGCTCAAATTCCATCGCAACATCGCCGTACTGTCCATGTCCGCCCGACTGCTTTTTATACTTTTCACGAACAGATACTTTCGAGCGGATTGTCTCTCTGTATGGGATTCTCGGTTTTGAAAGCTCAATCTCAACTTTATACTTCGCCTGAAGCTTGCTGACAACAACATCCAAATGCTGGTCGCCGATACCATAAAGCAGTGACTGACGGTTCTCTTTATCATTATAAGCTCTCAGTGTCAGATCTTCTTCCATCATCTTTGAAAGCGCCTGAGAAACCTTATCCTCATCACCCTTATTCTTTGCAACATAACGTTTGTATGTATATGGCGCGCTGATCTCAGCCTTATCAATCACAAGCGGATCTGCCTTTAATGACAGTGTATCACCCGTTGCCGTATTGGCAAGCTTTGCAATGGCACCGATATCGCCGGCTTTCAATTCAGGAACTTCAATGACTTCCTTACCGCGCATTACATAAAGTCTTGAAAGCTTTTCTTCAGTATCTTTATCATAATTATAAATCACAGAGTCTGCTTTAAGCTCACCGGATGTCACCTTGACTAAAGAATAACGGCCGATAAACGGATCCACAATTGTCTTAAAAACATAAGCTGAAAATGGCCGTCTTGAGTCGTAGTCAACATTATATTCCTTGTCTGTACGCGGGTCACGTCCGTATACAGTAATATGCTCACGGATTGGTGATGGTAAGAACTCAACACATGTCTGGATCAGATTCATAATACCATAGCCTAAAAGACCTGAACCGCACTGTACAGGCACCGTACTTCCGTCATTAATATTGACTCTCAGCGCGTCAATCATCTCATCCTCTGTAAATTCCTCACCGCCAAAATACTTATCCATTAAATCTTCACTTGTCTCTGCAACAGCTTCAAGAAGCGCTTCACGGCATGCATCCAAATCTTCGATATCCTCAGGAATGTCCATCGCTTCCCACTTACCGCTTGCAATAAAGCGGCGGCCTTCCATCTTTACGAGGTTGACAGCACCGACAAACTTGCCGTTTTCTTTAATCGGGAGATGGAACGGTGCAATCTTCTTACCATACAAAGCACGCAGGTCTTCAACAACCTTCGCATAATCGGCATGTTCATCTTCCATATTTGTTACAAAAATAGCTCTCGGTACATGATACTTCTCACAGAGTGCCCATGCTTTTTCTGTGCCGGCCTCAACACCTGACTTTGCAGAAACAACGATGATTGCCGCATCTGCAACAGAAAGCGCTTCTTCTGTCTCGCCGACAAAATCAAAATACCCCGGTGTATCTAACAAATTAACCTTCCAAAATTCCCACTCAATAGGAACAACCGTTGTGCTGATTGAAAAACGTCTTTTAATTTCCTCTTTATCATAATCACTGATTGTGTTTCCGTCTTCGACCTTGCCCTGTCTTGTTGTAATCCCTGTTGCATAAGCCATCGCTTCTACCAATGTTGTCTTGCCGCTGCCTCCGTGTCCTAAAATAGCAACGTTACGTATGTCCTGTGTTTTGTAGACTTTCATGTCAAATCCTCCAATACTATTAGATTAGTTTTCTACTTTCTTGCTAAAGCAAAACCATGTCTATATTTTACTAAATTTTCTTCAATTTTTCAATAGTTATATGACAATTAAACAACTTTTACTTGATTTTTTTAAATGCTAATGCTAAGATACTTTTACACGGACTATATCGTCCTTATATTTTAACTAGGAGGAACTTTTGTGAAACCATTGACTATAGGATTTGTCGGACTCGGCTTAATCGGCGGCTCGATTGCCAAAGCTATCCGCCGTGTCCATCCCGATTATAGAATTATTGCCTGTGACAGCCAGCGCACAAGCCTTATTGCCGCTCTGACAGACGGCACGTTAAATGAAACTCATGACAGCCTGACAGCCGCTTTTGGAGAATGTGATATTATTTTTCTCTGCGCACCGGTCAGTTTTAATATCGAATATCTTCATATATTAAAGGATATGATTTCTGAAGACTGTATTATTACAGATGTCGGCAGTGTCAAAGCAACCATTCATGAAGCCGCAAAAGAACTCGGCATTGAAGCAAGCTTTATCGGCGGTCATCCGATGGCCGGTTCTGAAAAAACAGGCTATGAAAATGCCAGCGACCGTCTTGTTGAAAATGCCTATTATATTTTAACGCCGACAGACCTTATTTCCCCTGAAAAATACGAGCGGCTGATGCTTCTTATCCAATCTGTTGCAGCCATTCCAATCAGGCTTGATTATACTTCACACGATAAGATTACAGCTGCCATCAGCCATCTGCCGCATATTATTGCCTACACACTTGTCAATCTCGTCCGCACCTCAGATGGTGACGATGGCATGATGCGCCGGCTTGCCGCCGGCGGTTTTAAAGACCTTACGCGTATTGCCTCATCATCACCGGTCATGTGGCAGCAGATATGTGCTGAAAATACAAAACCAATCCATGAAATTCTTTCATTATATATAGGAAAGCTTCAGGAAATTTCCGACGCTCTCACAGAGGGCAGTGACGATTTTCTTTTAGATAATTTTGAAAAAGCAAGAGATTACAGAAATGATATTCCGGCAAACGGTGCTAAGAGTGCACTGTCTGCCGCCGAAGAAATTTATATTGACCTTGTGGATGAATCCGGTGCCATTGCAACAATCGCCACAATTCTTGCCACAAATAACATTAATATTAAAAATATCGGCATCGTCCACAACAGAGAATTTCAGGACGGCGTACTGCGCATTGAATTTTACGAAAGCAGCGCCACAAAAAGAGCGACCGCACTTTTACGGCGTTTCCGCTATATCGTTCACGAGCGCAGCTGACTGTCCGCCCATACAGACGCTGATTACGTCCCCATAAATACAAGCATTTTATCATCTGCATACAGAAAGGATTTTGTTTATGAAATTATTGAAAGCTTCTTCGCTTAAAGGTACGCTCACCGTACCCGGCGATAAATCCATATCCCACAGAAGTATTATGCTCGGCGCTATCGCCGATGGCACAACAAAGGTTACCGGATTTTTAGAGAGCGCCGACTGTCTTTCGACCATCGCCTGTTTTAAAAAGCTTGGTATTGACATTGAACATCAAAACGATGAAGTACTTATCCACGGCAAAGGTCTTCACGGCCTTAAAGCACCGTCAGAAATATTAGATGCCGGCAACAGCGGCACAACAACCCGGCTTATCTCCGGCATTCTCGCTGCCCAGCCATTTAAAACAATATTAATCGGCGATGCTTCTATTCAAAAAAGACCAATGAACCGCATTATCACACCGCTCACAATGATGGGTGCACATATCGAAAGCAATCACGGCTGCGCGCCCCTGCACATTACAGGTTCAAAGCTTTCAGGCATCACCTATACTTCACCGGTCGCTTCCGCACAGGTAAAGTCTGCCCTGCTGCTTGCCGGTCTTTATGCCGACAGTCCGACAACCGTCATTGAACCGACCTTAAGCCGCAATCATTCCGAACTGATGTTAAAAGGCTTCGGTGCCACATTAAGCGACACATTGATTCAAAATAACGGTGAAGCTTCTGTGACTATCTATCCTGCCGCCAAGCTTTACGCTCAGGACATTGCTGTACCATCCGATATTTCTTCTGCCGCCTACTTTCTCGCGGCGGCGCT
>USSL01000027.1 GCA_900557175.1 uncultured Eubacteriales bacterium | reverse complement strand
TCGCAAACAAAACCATACGTGAAGCGCACGAGCAATGCCGCGTGTATGATGGCTAGATGGCACAAAAAATTTATGACATCCTCGGACGCGCAAGTACAAACACATCGACAAACCTTAATTCTTCCTCCGAATTTTCCGCCGCTGCGGCACAAGTGTGATATCTGCGATATCCATTGTCGGCGGCGCCGTCAGAGCATACATAACGCTTTCGGCCACCTGCGCCGCCGTCAGATACGTATCTTCTTCCTCACCCTCGCAAAAATCAGCGTTCCGGTAAAGGTTCGTTTTAGTCATTTCCGGATGAATGGCAGTGACGCGCACACCATATTTACGTACCTCCTCAAACAGGCTTGCCGAAAAGCCTGTAAGTGCAGCTTTTGTGGCGCCATAGGCGCAGCCATGCGGACTTGGCTGCTTTGCCGTCAGCGAAGATATATTGATGATATGACCGCTGTTTGCTTTAAGATTTCTCATAAAAAGTTGACATAACGTCATAGGCACTTCAATATTGACGGTCACCATCTCATGAATTTTTACCGGATTCAATGTTTCATGAGGACCGTAGTAGGCTGTGCCCGCGTTATTAATAAGACAGCCAATGGCTTCTTTTTTAGAAAGCAAACGCATCTGTTCATAAAATTTTCCTGTATTGAGCATATCAACCACAATCGGCACGAACCGACCGTCGGCCGCGCACACATCTAAAAACCCTATTTCGCCCGATGCAGCGGTTTCCGATTTGAAATTTCTCCCGATGCCATAGACCTTAAAACCTTCTTTTAAAAGCCGCGCTGTGATTTCTCTGCCAATACCCGAAGACGCACCGGTCACAACCGCGGTTTTACACTTCACTCCACACATATATTTTTTCCTTTTCAATATATTTTAAAAGCAACGTTTTTATAAACATGATCATCTTAGCTGATAGCGCCGCGTCATATCTGCAGACACCGTCCTTTACCGTATACGGATAAAAAAGCACGGCTGAATCCGGTCGCTGCTTTCGCATCGGCTTTAAATATTCCGACGATACACGAAACTCTCCGAGACTTACATCCATCACCGCTATTTTATCAATCTGCGTAAATATTTTTTCAATGAGCGCCGCATACATACGCTGCCAATCCGGCATATAAAGCACCGGTTCAAGGCACAGACGGATACGCCAGCCATCTTTGGCCGCCTTCTTCGCCGCAGCAATACGGCTATCCGTGGATGCCGCGTAATGCTCATATTTTTGGGCAACCGCATCCGGCGACAACGTCCACGCCAAAATGACATTTGAAGGCGGTGCAATATGTTCAATAGCCGTATAGGCCGCGCTCTTTGTCCGTATTTCAATTGTCAGTTCCGGCTCAGACACTGCAAATGCACACCATTTTTCTGCAAGACCTGTCAACTTTTCCACAGCGAGCAAATCGGTATCATAAGATATACACAAATAAACCGGATGTTTCCTTAAAAGTGACCGCACTTCCTCAAAAATATCTTCAATATTCACAAAAAGCACAATATGCCCCGACGGATACATCCCCTGAAGATAACAGTATTCGCAATCAAAAATACAATTCATCATACATGATGTGTAATAAAACCAATCATGTCCGAAATTTTGACACATCGGCGCGCCCTCGTAGACAAGCTTTCCCTCTTTTCTGGCAAGAATCAGCGCCTGATGTGCTTTCTGTGCCATAAAGTTCTGATGCTTTCTGTTAAAAATATCCTTATAATGTCCGATATGAATCATTTCGGCTTTCGGAAAATTTTCAAGAATCTTTCTTGTCACCGGATGATTTTTTACTTTTTCTTCAACATAAATATGGGTAAATTTCATTATTTAAACTCCTGTTTTTAAGTCTTTTAGCAGCGCCCGAAAACGCGCCATGCCATCCTTTTTACTGCGGCACGGCTCTGAGGTGACCGCTTCCAAAAGTCCGGACACATCCCTGCCGCACAGACAACAGTAATAAAGGTGGGAAAACAGCTGCCCTCTCATGGCTTGTGTCGCCTTAAAATGCAAAAGCAGTCTGTCCGCCTGTTCTAAAATTTTTCCCGGAAGCTGCCCATCCGGCACAAAATCGCACAACTTACAGGCAGCATCACCGACGGAGGCTGCCTGATAAAATTTTTCTGCCCGCAAAAAGTTTTCTTCAAGCCACGGCAGGATTGCCCCGACCGCCTGATTGCTTAAATGCCGCACATTTTCTCTCGTCACCATCCCGCCGCCAAAATCGGAAATATATTTAAAAAACAGCATTTGATCCGGCGCAAAAAATGTACTTGCCGCACACCAAAGTCCCTCTGCTTCCATATCAGCAAGCTGCCCATCCGGGATTTGTTCCTGCACCGCAAAAAAACTTGTGACAGCCCCCTCCGAAAACGGATGCCCATATAAAATATCCGGATAATAACTCCGGCCACTTGAAGCCCCCGTAATCTTATGGATCAGGTAAAGACTTCCCTGCGCACCACATTCTTTAGCTGCACCGCAGACGCCTGTATTCACAAAAATATCATGTTTTCCCGGCATATGCAGTGTACATAAATACGTCAGCGCTACAGCGGCATTCATCATACCTGTTCCTGTCACCGCCAAATATGCCGCTTCACTCTCGAAAATCTGAAATTTAGATGCCGCTGTATTTTTCTTAAGCTTCAGTGCCTTAATCCACGGCACAGCCTCATCATACAGGGCACAAGCGATATAAATCATAGGTTTTCCTCCTTTTTTCATTCTAATATCAGTTTCTAAAAATGTCAAACGACCCCTTTCATCAAAAATTATCTTACAAAATTTTCACATATTATCTTCACCTTTACAATCTGTATCTTGCATATTTTCTTATTTTCGTTCATAATGGATGGCATTGGGGCTTACAAATGATTCAATCAAAGAAACGGAGGATTATTTTGAAACAGAAGATTATTTTTTTTGATATTGACGGCACGCTTGTTCCCGACGGAGACAGCGGCACAGTCCCTGAAAGCACAAAAGAGGCAATTAAAAAAGTCCGCGAAAACGGACATCTGACTTTTATCAATACAGGACGCACTTTTATCAATGTCAATCCGAATATTAAAGAACTTGGTTTTGACGGCTATCTGTGCGGCTGCGGTACTTATATTTATTATCACGGACAATGCCTGTTTAAAAGCACTATTCCGCATCCACTGTGCATGGAAATCATTGAAATGATGCGTAAATGCAATGTTTCAGGCTTTTATGAAGAAAATGATTTTATCTTTTTTGACGATGCCCTGCCGCCGCACCCGGAAATCGTGAAGGCTAAAGCTTCCTACGGCCGCAAGGTGAAAACGCTGCCGATGACGATGAACGATCCAAATTTTACCTTTGACAAGGTACTTGCCTTTGTCGAAGACTACTCCGACGGCAAAACCTTTAAAAAATATATAAGCTCAGTGCTTGAATATATCGACCGCGGCGGCAATATGGCAGAAATTATTCAAAAGGATTACTCCAAGGCAACCGCCATTGCGTTTATATGCGATTACCTCGGACTTTCCCTTGATGACTGCTATGTGATTGGCGACAGCACAAATGACCTGTCAATGCTTCAGTATGTCCGCCACAGTATTGCCATGGGCAACAGCACACCGTCCATCGTGCCGTACTGCGAATATCAGACGACGGACATCTTAGATGACGGTATTTACAACGCGCTGCGCCACTATGGCCTTATCTAGCAGGCGGCCGCTTGTTTTTACCTTGCGCACACTTCATTTTGCGGCGTGCCGTCAAGATATTTAACAATGTTTTGGAATACGATGACGGCGCGCTTTATAAGCGCTTCTTTTGTGGCAAAGGCCACATGCGGCGTCACGATTGTATTTTTTGCTGTTAAGAGCGGATGATTTTTGGCAATCGGCGGTTCATTTTCAAACACATCAATACAGGCACCGGCAATACGTTCTTCGTTGAGGGCACCTGCCAACGCTTCGCTGTCTACAACACCGCCCCTTGCCGTATTAATGAGCACGGCATTTTTCTTCATCAAATTTATTTTTCCCCTGTCAATCATATGTTTTGTTCCGCTGTTCATCGGCACATGTAGGGAAACAATGTCACAAGTTGACATAAGTTCATCCAGTGACACATATGTAATTCCCGGAATGTCCTTTACCGTGCGGCTGTAAGCATACACATCGCAGCCAAAGGCTTTTGCAATCATTGCCGTGCGCGTTCCGATCGCGCCTGTACCGACAACACCAAATCGTTTGCCCTCCAGCTCAAAGCCGACAAGACCATCTTTTGTGCCCTCATTTCTTGTCACCTCATTACACGGAATAATATTTCTGTAAAGCGAAATCAGCATACCAAAGACGAGGTCTGCCACGGCGGCTGTCGAATAGCCGGCGCAATTACATACTGTAACACCATTTTTCGCACACGCATCCATTGCAATATGGTCAACACCTGTAAAAGCGACGGATAATAGCTTAAGCTTTTTACAGCCGTCAATAACCTCACTGTTTAAAGGCAGGTTGGACACTGCAATGATGTCCGCATCCTTTCCACGCTCAATTAGGTCCTTCGTGTCTGTTGTCCGTGTCGGATAATACACAATTTCCACCCGGCTGCCAAGTGCTTCCTTTGCCATGGCCATCAATTTTTCCTCATCCACGCCTAAAGGTTCAATAATTACAAGCTTCATTTTCTTGCCACCCCCGTTTTTCTTGCTGCCTCAGCAACTGCAGCTGCCACAGCGGTGCCGACACGCGCATCAAAGGCCGCCGGCAAAATATAATCTTCATTCAGTTCATCCGGTGCAATTAAATCTGCCAGCGCATGCGCTGCTGCCAGCTTCATCTCGTCATTAATTTCACTGGCACGCACATCAAAGGCGCCCCTGAACATCCCCGGAAATACGAGCACATTGTTGACCTGATTTGGGAAATCCGAACGGCCCGTACCGACAACCTTTGCACCGGCACGCTTTGCAGCATCCGGCATAATCTCCGGCACCGGATTTGCCATTGCAAATAAAATCGCATCTTTATTCATTGAAGCGACCATCGCCTCTGAAACAATATTCGGGGCAGACACACCGACAAAAATATCTGCGCCCTTTAAAGCATCTTTTAGTGTTCCGTGGCTGTTATCAAGGTTTGTCACCTCAGCCATTTCACGCTGCATCCAGTTTAAGTGCGCGCTGTCCTTTGAAATAATGCCGTGAATATCGCACATCGTCACATTTTTAAAGCCGTACTTTAAAAGCAGCTTTGTAATCGCCACACCGGCACTGCCCGCGCCATTGACAACAACCTTACACTTTTCCTTATCCTTTCCGGTGACCTTAAGACCATTGATGATGCCTGCAAGTACAACAACAGCCGTCCCGTGCTGGTCATCATGAAATACCGGAATATCGCACAGCTGCTTTAATTTTTCTTCGATTTCAAAACATCTCGGGGCTGCGATGTCCTCAAGATTAATACCGCCGAAGCTTCCTGAAATCAGATAGATTGTGCGGACAATCTCATCGACATCTTTGGATTTAATGCAAAGCGGGAAAGCATCCACATCTCCGAAAGCCTTAAAAAGCGCACATTTGCCCTCCATCACAGGCATTCCGGCCTCTGGACCAATATCGCCGAGACCGAGTACCGCCGTACCATCTGTGACAACAAGGCACATATTCCAGCGCCGCGTCAGATCATAGGACTTTTCCACGTCCTTTTGAATTTCAAGACAAGGCTGGGCTACCCCCGGCGTGTAGGCTAACGATAAATCTTCCTTGGACTTTATTTCTACAGTTGAAATAACCTCTATCTTTCCTTTTTTCTCGTAATGCATTTTTAAGCTTTCTTCTGCGATTGACATAATTATCCCCTTTCTGCTGTAAATACTGTTTCAATGGACGCTCTTTTTGCCTGTATTCTTCCCTGGATCATCTCAGGACTGCCGCCGCCTCTCAAGCTTCCTGCCTGAGCTAAAAGCTTTGCAGCTTCTCTTGCATCCTGTCCGCGGCTTCCGATATTGTAGCGGTAGCCGTCACTGTCATTTCCGACAAAAATGCCGCAAAAACCCTTATGGCGCTCTGTCATCTGATTGACCGCTCTGCGCATGGCAGGCGCATCAAGCTCGTCCGCAAAAATGCAGACATTTTCACACGCTGTCGGCAGCGACGCAATTTTTTCAGATACAAGCATTTCCTGAAGCGCCATAAGCCGGCCCTTAAGTGTATAAATATCCTGTCCGAGCTTTTCTACAGCCGCCGCCGCTTCCTCCGGCTTTGCAGAAAGCTGCGCCGATATTTTGCTGATACTCTCCTGCTTTCCTGCATAATCCGAAAGCGCCCTGCAGCCGCATAAAATATTGAGGCGGACGCCGCCTTTATAGGACTGGCAATTTGTAATCTTAATCAGACCGATTTCGCCGGTTCTTGCAACGTGAGGCGCACAGCAGGCGCAGACGTCATAGCCGTCCACGGTCACAATGCGTACCTGACCGTCAATTTCGATTTTGCTCCTGTAAGTCAATAAAGCAAGCGCATCCTTTGACGGATAAGATACAGTAATCGCCCTGTTTTCAAAAACTGCTCTGTTGGCATCGCGCTCAATCTGTGAAAGGTCTTCCTTTGTCAGAGGCCCGTTAAAATCAAGCGTCACATTCTCATCACCAAGGTGAAATCCGACATTATCATAGCCATATTTTCGATGCACAATCCCTGATACGATATGCTCACCTGAATGCTGCTGCATATTGGAAAAACGTTTCTCCCAGTCAATTTCACCTTCGACGTCCGTGCCCGGTTCAAGCGGCCGGTCCGTTTTATGATAAACAATGCCATCCTTTTCCTGAACATCAAGGACACGCGCATCACCTAAAAAGCCTGTATCCGCATTTTGTCCGCCGCCTTCCGGGAAAAACGCCGACTTGTCTGTGACAACCTGAAAATAATCCCCATCAGGTATGCAGTTAAGAACGACCGCCGTAAATTTTTTCATATAGCTGTCATTTTCGTACAGCTTTCCGCTAATTTCCATAAATCTATCCTTTCTGCCATCTTACCAGTGTGAGCGCCGTTTTAACTCATTCACCATATAGCTGCCCTGAAAAATAATGAGCACTGCTAAAAAGACGACGCTGGCGCTGACACACAGTACCGACGGCACCCTGTATTTTAAATCTCCGAAAATAAGAAAGATGAGCGGTATGAGACCAAAAAGGCTGCCCATCATACTATATATCATATAATCCTCTGCCCGAAGCCGCATCACCTTATTTAAAATAAAGAGTACAAGCATGGCTGTCATATAAGTGATTGGAAGTACGAAACTTACGGACCAGCCCCGCCAGCCTGTCAGTTTATCCCATATCATGCAAATTAAGGATATGGCAATCATCTGCCAAAGGACATTTTTTAAAATATTTTTCCGTTTGCGGATGGCAATTCCCGCCGATGCCCATATGCACGCTAACGCAGCCGCCACAAAAAATGACCACCAGCCTCTGTGATGGAAAAAATAATTGACTGCCACACTGGAAACAATCGCCACAACAGTAATGAGCAAAAATATTTTTATACAAAGATTGTAAATTCCAGAGTTATCAGGCACTTTCGGGAAGAAATCACCCTCGCTCCAAATTTTTGAAAATCCTTCCTTTTCGGTCAGCTTCGTCTCACAAAGCGGGCACCGCTGCCGGCTTCCGTCGATAAACACCTTACATCTCGGACAATATTTCATAGACTACGCCTCCTCATTCGACGCAACGGTCACTGAAATATCCAGTGCCGAAAGCTGTCTGAAAAACTGCTTCTGTATTTGTGTTTCCTCATACGGCGACGTAAAGCTTATACGCAGCCTGCCATTATAGGAACACATACAGGCCTTATATGTGTCCGAGCTTATAAATATATCAAACATATCAATATACGGTTTCACTGCATCGGGCATACGGATCACACCAAGATTAGACAGCGACATCGTATATTTTTTATTATTCATATCATAAGCAAGCTTCATAAATATATCTTTCAGAGATAAAGGCACGCTTCGCATCAATGCGTTGCGCTCCAATTTTCCCATTTTATGCATCCGCTGCATCAGCTTTTCTTTCGTCAGTTCTTCCTTAAGCTGTTCATCCACACTGGAAACAATCGCCTCAAGATTATCCGGCTGGTGGAAGAAGCTATAAGAAATCTGAATAACGCCAAAAAAATTTCTCGCTGTCACTGATGGAAAAAAAGTTCTCAGATTCACAGGTACATTGACAACAACCGGATATTTCTTCTGTTTGACCGTCATGGACATTCCGGCAGACCGTATCAGCATCGCCACAAATAATACTGTCAGTGATGTCTCTTTTTCCCGGCTCAACTGAAGCACATCCCATGCATCCATCGTTCCCTCGATAATACGCATTCTGTAGCCCGGAAGTCTGTGTCCGCCAAAGCGCCATACCTTTGCCGGTTTCTTTTTGGCTATTTCCGTATCATCTTTGTTCTCGTAATACCAGTCAAAGCTGTCCACACTTTTTTCATACCCCGAAGCGTCATAGTCGCTGCGAAGCTCAAGTCCGGCAAGCTCAGGATGTGCAAGCTTTAAGTAATGAAGTACAAGCACCCGTAAAAATTCCACAGCGCCTGTCCCATCCGTCAGCGAATGATGAACTTCTAAATTAATTCTCTTTTTATAATAAGTCACTTCAAATAAAAGCCGTTTGACATTTTTGTCAAAAATAGGGCTGCACGGCGGTCTGTATTCCTCACGCACAACCGGTTTTAAATCCGACTTTTCAAGATAATACCAAAAAAATCCCCGTTTTATGACACTCTGAAAAATAGGAAACTCCTCCAGCGTCATTTCTGTCGCTTTAAGAAGCAGCGTTTCCCTGACTTCCTCATTAAGACAGCAGACAAAGCGGAATACCTTTGTATCTGTCCGGTTGCTTGTCACCGGAAAAATTTTAGCGGCATTATCAAGGGGATGCCACCACACCTTATTTCGTTTCTTCATCCCCAAACTCACCTTTCTTCCATAAAAAGTCCCTCACAAGAGCATAGGTGCTCTTGACAGGCTCATAATGAAGGGGCAGTGCAAAAAATCCGTGAAGCACATCATCGACTCTCCGGCAGACAACTTCATTGCCAAATTCTGCCAGTTTTTTTGCATAAGCTTCCCCCTCGTCTCTCAGCGGATCATACTGTGCTGTCACAACAAGCGTTCTTGGCTGTCCTGATAAATCATCCGCCAAAATCGGCGCAAAATGCGGATTATTTCTGTCGGCGCCGCCCATATATAAGTCCATATAATCACAGAGGCGCTTTTGCGTCAGCAAATAATCCTCACCGTTTTCCCGGACAGAATCAAAAGGCGAGCTGTCAGAAAAATCATTGCCGACCGCCGGATAAATAAGCACCTGCGTCTTCGGCTCAAAATCACCACTCTCCTTTGCCATCAGCGAAACAACCGCCGCAAGATTGCCGCCGGCCGAATCGCCCATCAGCACGATATCCTCCGGCTTTGCCTTAAAATCTCCGGCATATTTTGTAAAAATTTCCTTTGCAGCAAAATAGCAATCCTCAACAGCAGCCGGAAACGGATGCTCAGGCGCCAGACGGTAATCAACAGAAATAACGGTGTGTCTTGTAATCCGCGCAAGACGGGCGCAGACCTGCGTATAGCTGTCGATGTTTCCGATTACCCAGCCGCCGCCGTGAAAATATATAATCAGCGGATGGTTCACACTTTCATCCGGCGCAAATATACGCAGCGGAATTTCCCGATTTCCAAACATAATCGGCTCATCCCACATTTTATACGTTTTCGGCATATAATCTCTGTGAGCCATCTGATTCACAAGACGCACGAACCTGTAATTTTTCTTCATTTTAATATCCGGATAGGAAAGCACCTTAAGCGCCGCTTTCATCGCTTTGTTTAATGCCATAAATCTTCCTTTCTTCCCGGAGCTTAAAGAGTATCTATTATTTTAGCGATTTCTGCAAGTCTGTCCGGTATCTGGATATGCTTCGGACACTGGCGCGCACAAAAACCGCAGCAGACACATGTCGATGCATTGGACATGCCAAGCGACTTATATGCCGCCTTCAAAGCCTCTTTATCTCCGTTTTCTATATACATATTATACATTTCAAAAATCTTCGGTATCGCTATCCATTCAGGGCAATTACTGCATCGCCCGCACTGAATACAATCTATCCTCTCCATCATAACATAAACCTCCTTAAAAAATTGATCCTCCCGGACTGCCGGCAACTGCCGCAGTACCATCCTCAAAATTATTTTAACACAACTGAGAAAAATTAAAAGATTAAAAAGTAAATTAATGAGCCATACTAACAAAGCAGTCATACAGACAAAAAATTTAAGGAGGCCGTATCATGGAAGAAATTTCTATTCTCGACTTACAAAATCTCCGCCACTTAATCGGCGGCTGTGACACAAATCACTGTAAAATGCAGGCTTATGCCCAGGAAGCGACAGATATGAAGGTCAAACAGTTCTTTGAAAAATCCGCTCAGTCCGCACTTCAGACAAAACAGCAGCTGATGCAGTTTTTATAGGAGGAAAAAAAGATGATTAACGAAAAAACAATGGTTGCCGATGCCTTGACAGGACTCAACGGCGAATTAAAAATGTTTGGTGAAATGATTCCGCAGACTGAAAATCCGCAGCTTAAAACAGTTTTAAAGCAGCTTAGAAACAGCTGCGAGCTTTCTCAGGAGGAACTTTATCAGATTGCAAGAGACAAGCAGTACTATGTGCCGGCACAGAAAGCCACACAGCAGGAAGTTGACCACGTGAAGGGACTGTTCACAAGCCACACTTTATAGGATTCCGAAGAAGTTTCCTATGTTATAAAAAAGCCGCCGGGCCTTACGGCGCCGACGGCTGTTACATACTGAATTATTCAGCTACATATGGCATTAAAGCGATATGTCTTGCTCTCTTGATTGCTACTGTTAAAGCTCTCTGATGCTTTGCACAGTTGCCTGTGATTCTTCTAGGAAGAATCTTACCTCTTTCAGATACATATCTCTTTAACTTATTTACATCTTTATAATCGATGACTGCATTCTTGTCTGCACAGTATACGCAAACTTTTTTTCTTCTGCGGCCGCCGCGTCTTCTCATAGGCGCATCGCTTCTCTCTTTATTGAATGCCATAGTCGTTACCTCCTTCATATAATCTTTCTCATCAAAATTTAGCTGAATGGCAATTCCTCGTCAATACCGTCAGGAATATTCATAAAACCATCGCCGATTGCTGCACTTGGTGCCGGCTTCGCTGCCTGATATCCGCTGTTTGCACGCGCAGCCATATTGCTGTCGCTTGTAGCCTTGCTCTCTGCAAACTCCTGCTCATCCACAATAACATCTGTTGTGTAAACTTTGACACCGTCTTTGTTTACATAACTTCCTGTCTGGATTCTTCCGCTGATAACGATACGGATTCCCTGTCTGAAATATCTCTCTGCAAATTCTGCTGCACGGCCAAAAGCCACACAGTTAATAAAATCTGCATCCGGATCTCCGTCACGCTTAAATGAACGGTTTACAGCAAGTGTATATCTTGCAACTGCTGTCGCCTTCTCGCCCTGTGAGTATCTGATATCCGGGTCACGTGTTAAACGTCCCATTAAAATAACTTTATTCATGCCAGACCTTCCTCTCTATAATAGATTAGGCATCCTGTCTAACGCACAAATATCTGATTACATTATCCATGATACGAACACGGCTTTCCACTTCGTTTGGACAATTTGAATCTTCTGATTCGAAAGTAATGAAGTAGTAGTAAGCTTCTTTCATCTTCTGGATTTCATAAGCTAATCTTTTCTTACCCCAGTCATCAACGTTTGTTACTGTACCGCCAAAACGTACAATCTGCTCTTTAACTTTCTCGATTGTTGCTGTCTTAACTTCTTCCTCAACTTTACCGTTGACTACAACTGTTAATTCGTACTTATGCATATCTCTGCACCTCCTTTTGGTCTCTGGCCCTTTGTCCTATGCAAAGAGCAAGGATGTCGTGTTTCCACAATTACAGAGCATACCATATTTTATTTGAAAAAGCAAGTATTTTCAGGGATTTTCTAAAAAGATTTCTTACAGACCGGCGGCAGGCTGTCCCGCCGCCGATATCAGATATGATGCGTTAAAATAATAAATTACAATGTCTCTGTGTTTCTTGTGATACCTCTTATATTCTTCTCCGCCTGCGGTCTCGGTATCATAATCTGATGACCGCAGCCTGTACACTTCAGCCGGAAATCGGCACCAATGCGCAGCACTTCCCACTCAAAACTGCCGCACGGATGCTTCTTCTTCATCTTAATAATATCGCCGACTCTGATATCCATGATTACCTCCGTAACTGTCCTGCCGTCAAAAGCCATAGCTTTTGATATGGGGCGCAAAGACCTTCTTCCGGGCTCACGCCCTAAGCAGCGCCGCATTCTCTAAAAATCTCTGCATACTTTCATTATATTGGAAAAAAAGCTTTTTTCAAGGGGGTATTCGTCTAAAATACCCACAACTTTGCGACACTTTTCGACAAAACCTAAAGCCCTTATAATAACTACTGTTCTAAAATTTTCATTCACACTGGTTCAAGATAATTTTCTCTGAGCCTTTGAAGCTTTATGGCATCAAGCCCCATTTCTTTTTCAAGAAATGCCATTCTGCTGCCCCACTGTGCATCAATGGTTTCAAAAACAGATTTTATGTAGGAAGCATCAACCATAAACATTGTCCTTAAATGAGCTCTGTGCTCCGGATTGCCTTCACCTTTTAAAATGCCGGAAATCATCCGCTCAATATCCTCCGACACAAATTCATTGACCCTCATGTAATCTTCAATAATCACATTCTCAGGCACGCCGAGTGCTGTCAAAAGCAGCGCTGTGCCAACACCCACTCTGTCCTTGCCGGCACTGCAGTGCCACAGGACAGCGCCCGACGTATTTTCAAGAAGAATCTCAAAAAATTTCTTATACTGTCCCCGTGAATATTCATCACTGACAACCTTTCGATAAATACATGCCATATAGGTTTTTGAATCAAAATCACCCGAAGCCACAAGCGCCGCCATCTGCGCCATACCATCCGGCATGCCTTCCTCCTGTCGGGTAATTCCAAGCGTTTCTTCACGTACAATCGGATTGACAATATATTCAACCCCCAAAATTTCAGGATCCGGATTTTGCGCTCTCTCTGCTGCTGTTCTGAAATCAACAATTTTGCAAAGTCCGTATTTCTGAACAAGCACCTGAATATCCGACGCTGACGCATTGGAAAGCTCTCCGCTTCGTATAAGACGCCCCGGCTTAATCCGTCTGCCGTCTGCTGTCTTAAAACCGCCCAAATCTCTCGTATTCTTCAGCCGCTCTAATGAAATTCTCTGAATGTCCATAAAAATATGCCTCACTTTCTTGTGCTATCTTCCATCATCCAAACAACCACACACTAAAATATGCCACTTTGCCATCCTCACACCAGTAAGGAATGTGGCAATGCTCTGCCATTGCCGACACATTGAC
>USSL01000026.1 GCA_900557175.1 uncultured Eubacteriales bacterium | reverse complement strand
CGGCACAAATTTATAATTATCGGCGACAGCCAGCGCCGTATTCAATGCTGTAAAATCCCACGGAAGTACCGGCGTTCCTCTGAAAACAGAGATAAAAGCATTGGCGCAGCCCCATATGACACAAAGCACATTCACAATAATTGAACATACGACAATGTGATTTGTCAGCGCGCATAATAAAAAATAAACAGCGCCGATACATATGTAATTTGCAAGCACAACACCTGCTCCATATTCCCAAAACCAGCCGCCAAGCACAAACTGCATCAGATAAAATGCCGTCAGCGGTGTCAGTACAAACACTGCCGCTGTCCATATATTTTTAGCAGATACTTTTCTCATTTAAAGTTCCTTTCTCAAAACAATGACCTGCAATCATGAAATCATAATTGCAGGCCATAAAGTTACCAGTTATTTTTTTATTTTGACAAAATTACTGCTGTGTCAAAATCTCTCCGTCGTAAAGTGCCTGAATCTGGGCTTTAATCCGCGCCACAGAATCTTCATCCGGCACAACAACCGATGCTGACTGACCAAGTGAATAACAGTAATCCGTTGCGCCTGTACCTTCGGCACTTGCCTTCACCATATTCCAGCCGCTGCCATCCTTAAGCATCAGCTTCACAAGACTTGTAATATCACTTGACGGCATACTTGTCACAAAGCTGTCCTGAAGACTTGCCATAATGCCGGCATAGCTTGTAAGTATTGCCGGAGACATTGCCTTCTGAATCATTGCCTCAAGCACAAGCTGCTGATGACGTCCTCGGTCAAAATCACCATTTGGCAGGCTCTTTCTCTCTCTTGAAAATGAAAGCGCATCCTCGCCGTTGAGATGATTGATTCCCTGTACAAAGCTCTTGCCGTCAAATGTATTAAATGCATAATCCGCATTGACATCAATACCGCCCAAAGCATCAACCATCTTAATCAGAGATGTAAAATTAACACGGGCATAATAATCAATTTCCTGTCCGTAAATACTTTCCATCGTATCCATCGAACACTGGATGCCATGAATACCGGAATGTGTCAGCTTATCTTTCACGCCATCCGTCACATTCGGAAATTCCACATAGTAATCACGCGGTGTAGTCACCTGTAAAATCTGTTTTGTCTTTGGATTCACATAAATGACAATATTGACATCGCTCCGGCCCTGTACATCGACAGAACCATAGCTGTCATTACCGCTGATATAAACACTGAATGGCTGCTCTGTCACATCTACATCCGTTGTCGCTTCTTCAGTTTCTACCTCTGTTTTAATTTCAATATTATCAAGCTTTCTTGTGTCTGTCTCAAAATTCGGATAAATTTCAGATACACTGTCTTTAAAGTCCTCATTGTAAATAATTGCACCGACATTGCCGTCATAAAGCGCCTGAATCTGTGTCTGAAGACTGTCATAGCTTACTGTCCTCCGGCCTTATCGCCAAAGTTCTGAACTGCTTTATCCAGTTTTTGTGAATTAAAAGTCTTTTGCACGCCAAAAGTATACCCGGCTGCATCCTGAAGCGACTGCGCCGGATCATCCTTAAGCACAAGCACTACAAAATTATCAACCGTATAACCAATATCTGTAATCTGTGAAAGCATATTTTGTGTAATCAGCAAATAATAACTGCCGACAACAAGAATAAGACTGACAATAATGGATTCTATTTTTCCCGGAATATGGCTCATACGCGTAAACTGCGAGAAAAATGAAAATACCCACAAAATAGCAAGCACAACAGCAATTAATATAAGGTATGTTTCCGGAAGTACATTTAATATAAAAAGTACACCGAGCACAAGCAGTGATAAAATTGCCTGTATGATTGCAATAACCTTTCCAAATGTATGTCTGTTCTTTTTCTTCTTTGGATTTCTCTGATAATCGTCATTCTGCACATGCCGCTGCTGACTTTGGCGACGGCCTGTATCATAGTAATCATCATGTCTGTGATTTCCGGAACCGGCACTTTGTGTGCGGCGCACATTGCGCTGATGACTCTGTTGTCCACGGCTGTCGCGGTAATAGTCATCGCCTCTCCCATAACCATCCGGGCGTCTGCCGCCTTGCTGTCCCTGTGTCGGGCGCGGCCGTTTCCTTCGTTCCGGCGTATAATTATTATCGTTCATAATGCACCTCTTTTGTGATTCATCTCATACAATATCTCGGATAATCATTTATCCGACATCCTTAAATTATACGCCCAAAGTCTTAAAAAAGTAAAGGCTTAAATCTTAAAAAACGCTGAAATATCGTTAAAACTAAACGGTTATTCAGTAATTCCTATCATTTTCAGTATTTTATCCGTCGCATGGCCATCACAGGCACTCATAAACTTCTCCTTAAATTGATGGACTCTTGTACTGTCAAAATGCTTCTCATATTGTCTTATATACGAAACAATTTCCTTATTCGTTGTCACAACCGGCCCCGGCGCCAATTCCTCATACTCATAATAAAAGCCTCTCCAGTCAAAATAATTCTCCAGATCATAGGCAAAAAAGAGCATCGGCTTTTCAAAAAGCGCATATTCAAATACGAGCGACGAATAATCGGAAATGCAAATATCACTGACACAAAGCAGTTCGTCAATCTCCATAAGCTTTGTTACATCAAGTGCAAAATCCGCATGTTCCTCAGGAACAACCGGCGGTTTTTTTACAAAAGGATGATGCTTAATCACAAGAACATAATCATCGCCAAGCAGAGCCTTTAAATAACCAATATCAAGTCTTCTTGGACTTGCTGCTTTTTTTACTCTGCCCCTGAAGGTCGGCGCATATAAAATGACCTTTTTCCCCTCACTCTGAGGAAAAACTTCCTTAAGCTTATCTGCCGCACGGCGCTTAAAGCCATCATCGTAGAAAATATCTGTTCTGCTGACGCCGACAGGACGTACAATGTGATCCTCATGTTTAAAATTCATTGCTTCTTCATAAGCCCACACAACCTCAGGACTGCTGACTGTCACATAATCCAAATTTCTGTAATTCGGATATTTCTCCAGCGTTTCTCTGTCAGCCCCAAAAATCTTTTCCGCCGTACTCATACCGAATTTTTTAAAAGCACCGCAGCCATGCCATACTTGCGTAAGCACAGTCTCTTTACGCATATCAATGCAGCTTGTCACGTCACAGGCATCATTCAAAAAGACATAATGCGCATCAGCAATTTCCGCAAGCATATTCAGACAGCGTTTAATATATGCCTTTCTTCCCGGCACAATATTTCGCAGATAACATACTGAAATTTCATAGCCCATTGCCTCAAGACGTTCATAAATTAATTTAAAATTATCTGTCACCTCATCAAAGCGAACTTCGATAAAAACGACTTTTTTTTCATTCATTGGCTTTTTGGCTCTCTTTTTGTAATATCTCGGATAAATCTTTTTAAATAACAGCGGCTTCATCATCTTATTCACATATTTATTCAAGCCTGTCTTTTTCAAAATCCATCGCAGTAATTTCATCACTTGCCTCCAGTAAATTTTTATTTATCCCACACCATAATTGTCTTTCCAATCAGCTTATGGATATCCGTTTCAAAAGCTGCCGCGATGTCGGCAATGCTGCGCACTCTGATCTGTGAGCCGACAATATTTTCAAGATAATTCGGAATATCGGGATGTTTTTTATAAAGCTCTATAAGTCCTGCAAAGTCCTCCCTGCCGCTTCTGCTGCTTCCGAAAATCCGCAGTCCTTTCTCAAGCACCATCCGGGTATTAATCGGCGCCAAATCCTCAGACACACCCATAATGGCAATCGTCCCTTCAGGTTTAATGTAATCAATAATCTGATTAATTGCCTTTGGCGCACCGCCGCCGCCGACACATTCAAATGCATGATCAAATGTTAAATCGCCAAAATCCTGCGTCACTAAAAATGTCTGACTGGCAAACGTAAAGTCCGCAAGTTTTTCCTCATTGACGCCAAATACATAAATTTCTGTCTCAGGGCAAAGCTTTGTCAGTAAAAGTGACGTAATATAGCCAAGATTTCCATCACCCCAAACGCCGATGCGATCACGCCGCTCATGGGCCATTCTTAAAAACCGGCATATTGTATGGTAGCTGACGCTGACAAGCTCCGTAAACGCCGCCACATGCATATTGATATCTTCCGGCAGTTTTACAAGTCTGTCAGGCACCGTCAGAATATATTCCTGTAAAAAGCCGTCCGTGCCGCTGCCTCTGAACTTACTTGAACGCAAATAATTTTCTGCGATCACACTGTCTGACTCCTCAGGAAGATTCGGTATCATCACAACCGCATCGCCGATCTCAAAAGTTCCCGTCGGATCATAGACAACCTTGCCGACACCTTCATGGATCAGCGCCATAGGAAGCTTCTTCCGGAGCACATCCTCCGCCCGTGTTCCCTGATAATAACGCTGGTCCGCATTACAGATTGAAAGATAAGTCGGACGCACAAGCACATGATTTTCGTCACAGTCGATATCCTTAAAGCAGACTTCAAACTGTCTCGGCTTTTTTAACTGGTAAACTGTATTCAGCATAACTTATACGCCTCCCAAGATTGATTTTGCCACCCGTATATCATACGGATAAGTAATTTTAATGTTAAAGACTTCGCCATCAACTAAATGCACTTTCTCACCTTTCATTACAAGAATCTTGCAGGCATCTGTCAAAATTTCTTTCTCCTCATCGGTGAGCGCCTCATAAAGTTCTCTCAGCTTCTTTGCGTGAAAGCTCTGCGGCGTCTGTCCCTGATACATGACTGATCTGTCCGGTATATTTGTAATACATCCGCCCTCAAGACTTTCCACAATCGTATCTGTCGCCGGAATAACTGTATCTGTGGCGCCATACTGCTTTGCATATAAAATATTTTCCTCAAGAATACGGTGTGTCACAAAAGGTCTTACAGAATCATGTGTCACAATAATTGTGTCATCATCCAGACGATGATTTTTTTCAATATAACGGACAGCGTTCATAATTGTCTCATTTCTCGTCGAACCGCCCTCAATCACAACGATATTTTCATGATTTTTAATATACCGCGCGATAATATCTCTCGTGTGCGGTATCCACTGCTTCGGAGAAAGTACAATAATCTTTTCAAATTCCGGATAAACTGCAAACTTCTCTATCGTATGAATCATAATCGGCTTGCCGCCGATTTCCATAAACTGCTTTGGCTTTTCAACATTACCCATTCTTGTTCCCTTGCCTCCGGCAAGCACAACGCCGAAAATATTAGTTTCTGCCATTTTTCATTACCTCCTGTATAATGCGCTCTGTGGCATGACCGTCACACTGCGCCATATATTTATTATAAAAAGCATCATATTCTGTCTCAGACACTGCCATTCTGCCCGCACAGGCACACTCCAGCGCTTCCATAAGTGCATCTGCCGTCTTTGCATGAAAAGCCGGTATCGACGCATAATCAAGATAAAATCCTCTGCCCGACGCATAGGCTGCGCCATCCGGCGCAAATAAAACAACCGGCTTTTTGTACGCCATAAAATCAAAAAGCACCGATGAATAATCTGTAACGAGAACGTCGGCCGCCGCCATCACTTCCTCCGTCAGCATGCTTGTCACCGGTTCTCCGTAACTGTCCGCAAAATGAGGGTGCAGCTTCTTCACAAAAAAATAGTCATTGCCAAGACGCTTTTGCACTTCATTGATAGCTTCTGCTCCCTCAAGGCGCGGATTGCCTGCATTGCCTCTAAATGTCGGCGCCCAAAGAACAATCCTTTTACCCTTTGCCTGAGGACAATCTTCAAAAAACCGCCGCACACAATCTGCCCTGTAAGCCTCGTCAAAATATCGGTCTGTCCGGCTGACACCAAGCGCTTTGACGGCACATTCCGAAATGCCCAGTGCTTTCGCATAAACCGGTTCACACAGCTTTGCGCTGACTGTCACAAGTGTACAATTTTTCATGGAGTTTCCTTTATAAAAAGAAGACATATCATCGGCAGCGTCATAGCCGAAACGCTTCAGAGCACCGCAGGCATGCCAAAGCTGAATGACCTGTGTGCCGTCCCGCCGACTGCAGGAGCCTGCAGGCACATAATAATCACATAAAAATACATATTCCGCCGTCGCATAGGATTTCATAAAACGAAGCATCGCTTTTACACTTTGCACATAGCTATCTCTGCCGAAATCCGACAAATGCAGCTCTATGTTCATCCCCTTTGCCTTAAGACAGTCGTACATATGCGCCATACTGTAAGGCAGTTCGCGGTGATGACCGTCAGCAAAAATCACTGTACCCCGACGAACCGGCCGGCGGCTGTACAGCTTATAAACGATTGGCAAAAACACCCGGTTGACGGCTGTTTTAACATACTGTCTGAGTATAAATTTTACATTCATCACATTCTCTACTTCATAAACTCTTTGTAATGGGCAAGCACTGTCTTCGGCTCGCCGATTTCTTTGATTTCTCCATCATGCATCCACATGACCTTATCGCACAAATCATTGAGCGTTGAAATACTGTGAGATACAATAACAACTGTTCTGTCCTTATTTGAAATAAGACTTTTCATCTTATTGTAGCTTTTCTTTTTAAACTTCTCGTCTCCCACACTTAAAACTTCATCAATGAGCATAATATCTGTCTCTAAAATCGCCGTAATCGAAAATGCAAGCTTTGAATGCATACCGCTTGAATAAGTCTTTACCGGCATATCAATAAACTTGCCAAGCTCGGCAAACTCTATAATTCCCGGCATCTTTTCTCTGATTTCCGCCTCCGAAAAACCGAGAAGCATTCCTGAGAGCAATATATTTTCCCTGCCGGAAAGCTCCTTTTGAAATCCGACGCCGATGGATAAAAGCGATACCGAATAGTCCTTTGTATCAATCGTTCCCGAATCCGGCGAGAAAATCCCTGCCAGCGCTTTAAGCATCGTTGACTTTCCGCTGCCGTTTTTGCCGATAATTCCTAAAATTTCACCTTTTTCCACATTAAAAGAAACGTGCTTCACCGCCTCAAATATATCGGCCTTTGCCTTCTTCAAATGAAGCAGGCTCTTTTTTATAGAGTAGGACTTAAAATTTTTATAGCTGATACATAAGTCCTTAACCTCAATCGCATAATTATTTTCCATCAAATCACCTTTACATAACTGTTTTCATTCTTGTAAATCATTCTGATACCGATTGCCGAAATCACAACACCTACAACAAACCAGACGGCAAGCATTATTAAATCCGGGGATTTATGATACAGCAGCACCCCTCTTAAAGAAGACAATAAAAATGCAAGCGGATTATACTTTTCTGCCCAAATACCGTACGGCTCAGGGAGTCTTGTGCTGACACTGTAAAAAATACCTGTCACATAAAACAAAAGCCGGAGTCCGATATTGACAACATTTGACAAATCCTCAACAAAAACACCAAAATGCAATAAAAATGTTGCAATACCAAACGAGAGCAGTGCAAGCACCAAAAGTATCGGTATCGCATATAAAACTCTGATATCCGGCACAACATGCCATATCACCATCATCGCAATGACAATCAAAAATGAGATTCCCATCTTAAAGGCATTCACCATCATTTTGATATAAATCAAAATAAACTTCGGCAAATAAACCTTCGCGACTGTCGCTTTATTATTTTTAACAATTTTAATACTTGTCGTCACTGTGCGGTTAAAAAAATCCCACACTGTAATGCCTATAAAAATAAAAATCGGGAAGTACGGCTCTGATCCGTCAAATACAACCCCGAAAATAAATGTATAAATAAGCATAAAACACAGCGGATCAAGTACCCACCACAGCCAGTTTAAATACGAATTGGCAACCTCTGATTTCAGCGCGGACTTTGCCGAATAAACTGCATACTTTCCGTACTTTGCCGTATCTGCAAAAAATCTTTTCATTTTTTCCTCCTATGGCTTCCCGACCCGAAAGCCTTCCGCCAAATTTTATATTTCGCTGCGCCGTGCACTGCATAAGATACAAAACAAAGCGCGGACTTTATCGGCCCGAAACCCATGTATCTATATACTTTAAAGGTCATCTTTGCTGATTTCCACTTATTGCCCGACTTGCTTCCGGCGCTTAAACGATATTTTAAAAGCGGTTCATCAATGGCGCAGGATGCCCCATATTTCCGAAGAATTTTGAGCCATGTAATATAATCCTCATGGCTGTCGTCGTAATCCATCGGAAACTCTAAAATAACCTCCCGTTTAACAACGACGGAAGAACAGTTGATACTGTTGTGATACAGCAGATCATGATAAGTCAGCCGGCGCTTTACATGAACAATCTGGCCTGTCGGCACGCCGTCGGCATCGACAAGCTCCCTTGCAGTTGAGCAGAGCACAAGCCCCGTCTTTTTCAGCAGTGCCAGCTGCCGTGCCAGCTTGTCCTTTTCCCACCAGTCATCCGCATCCAAAAAAGCCACATATTTTCCGCGGGCCGCACAAATTCCCCGGTTGCGCGTCTTTGCAGCCCCCATATTGCATTCGTTTCTAAACACAATAATATCCGAACGGTGGCCGGCTATCGACTTAATAATCTCCGGCGTCCGGTCTGTTGAGCAATCATCAATAATAATCAGTTCAAAATCAACCTGCTGAATAAGCACTGATTCAATTGCCCTCTTTATGAACTTTTCACCATTATATACCGGCATAATCACCGATACCGCAGGAATCATGCTCATCTTAAACTTCCTCTCTGCCATCCTTCTCTATACTTGAAGCTGCAGCCTGTGACGCCGCCTCATCTTTTTGTTTCGTCCGGAGCGCATCCTTCTGCCAGCTGTCAACACCCTCGGATGTTTCCTTTTGAAACAATATTCTAAAAGTCATAAACATTAACTGAATATCAAGCCAGTACGAATAATTCTGAATGTAAAACAAATCAAGCTTCAGCTTGTCATACGGCGTCGTATTATATTTACCGTACACCTGGGCATAACCTGTCAGTCCAGCCTTCACTTTCAGACGGTAATGAAATTCAGGGATAGATTTTTCATAATTTCTTAAAATCGTCTTTCGCTCCGGTCTTGGGCCGACAACCGACATATCACCCTTTAAAATATTAAATAACTGCGGAAGCTCATCCACATGAAGATTTCGGATCACGCGCCCGACAGGCGTCACTCTTGAATCATTCTTTTTGGCAAGCATCGCACCTTTCTTTTCAGAATCAACGCACATGCTTCTGAACTTATAAATCATAAACGGCTTTCCGCCGATAGTCAGACGCTCCTGCTTATAAAACACAGGGCCCCTGTCATAGCACTTTACACATATTGCAATGACAAGCATGACCGGCGATGTCACAATAATCGCCAGCAATGAAATCACAATATCTGTCAGCCGCTTAAAAAACATCTGCTCAATTGTCAGTCCCGTATTTCTTGATAAAAGCAGCGGTGTATCAAACATATGAATACGCTCGGCACCACGGATTAAAATATCTGAAATCTTCGGTGTCTGATAGCAGCGGATGGAATGTGAAAAACAAAATTTCACAAAATCGTTGCGTATCTCCGCCGGCAAATCCCATATTACGACCGCATCATACTGGCGCATTTTCTTATAGATGACCTCGCGGCCTTCACGCACATGGATCTTCTCACGGATTGTAAACTTATCTCTGCGCTTCATCATCTTATGCAGAAAATCATCCGGAGAACGGTCGCCGTAGACAACAAGCATTTTTCTCGGCCTGTAAAGCTTACTGTATACCCATGCGGATGCAAAAGACCATGCCACAGCAATGACAATCTCTGCCCCCATCATCATCAACATCGGTCCGGCATCCAAAAGCCCGCGAGCAATTAAAGAAATCTGAAAATAGGTAATCACATTCGTGCATAAAATTGTCAGTATAAGCGATGTGATCACATCAATCTTCTTTAAATATCCGACTCTTAAAGCTCCGTATATCTTGGAAAACAGGAGAAAAATAACACCATAAATAAGCACAAGCAATATATTTCCCCGGCGCCAGAACGGAAGCTGTATTCTCATATTATATACATTATACCAAATATATGCAAATGACAGTGCCATCATCACAATGAGCACAGCACCCATCGCATATACGGTCACTCTTTTAACATACTCTTTAACTTTCACACGATTCCTCCCCGTTTCACGGTTCAACATCTTTCCATAGTGTCAGTATCTAATGACACTAACTGTTTGCATTATACATAAAATCAATAAATTTTACAATATCCTTACAAATTATATAATAAAAATTTCATTTTTAAAAGACGGAAAAAAAGGGAATTACAGTACCCGTCCTTAAATCTAAAGGCTTTCCTGTAATTCCCTCTCTAATATCCACCATAGCGGTAAGCTTATTCTGCCGCAATACCGAGCAGCCGGTTCATCGCATCTTCCATTGCCGACCGGGCATCATCGCCGACCTGATTCACTGACGTCATATTTCTTAAAATATTCTGTCCCGCATCAACTGCTTCCGGAATCATCTCCTCCTCACCAAGCACTGCCAAAATTCCTTTTCTTGCTTTTGCCACAGACGCTTCATCAGGATACATCACACTCAGGCGCTGGCTTCGCTCTGAATAGCAGTATTCATTGCCGAATGTTCCTGTCACGCTCTGGCTTTTAATTGACCAGCTGCTGCCGTCTGCCAGCTGCATCTTCACAAGACTTGTAATCTGATCCATGCTCATGTTCGTCTCAAAATAATCCTCAAGGCTGTCTAAAATCCCCATATAACCTGTGAGAATCGACGGAGACATTGCTTTTTCCAAAAGCGCTTTAAGAACGGCCTGCTGATCTTTGCCGCGCTGTTCATCGCCGCCCGGCACATTATAACGTTCTCTTGAAAAGGCCAGCGCCTTTTTGCCGTCCATATGATTATAACCTTTCTTAATCTCATAACCGCCATTTTTATAATGCGTTGTAAATGCATATTCTGAATAAACATCGACGCCGCCGAGCGCATCCACAAGATTCTTAAGTGTTGTAAAATTCACACGGACATAATAATCAATATCAATATTATAAATCTGCGACAATGTTGCCATTGAACAGTCTACGCCGTAAATGCCGGCATGTGTCAGCTTGTCTCTCGACTCGCCCGAAACTTCCGGAAGCTGTACAAAATAATCTCTCGGCGTTGTTGTCAGCATCACTTCTTTTGTCAGAGGATTCACTGTCACGAGCATATTCACATCGCTGCGGCTTGTCTGGCTGATTTTGCCTTTCACATCAATACCGCTGATATAAATTGTAAACGGCTTTTGCGTCACATTGGCGTCATCCCCTGTAAATTCCACCTTTGTCGTAATTTCATGATTTTCAAGCACCCGGATTTTATTTGTAAAATCCTTCTGAGTTTCCTCAATAGTTCCCTCATAAGCTTCATTATAAATAATTGCCTGAACCTCACCGTCATAAAGCGCCTCGATCATCGCGGAAAAATCGTCAAATTCCGTCACATTCAGCGTCGCACCACTCTGACTTTCAAGACTTTCTATCGTTTTATCTGTATTTTCCCTGTCAAGTGTCTTATGAATACCGAAATTATAAATCAATGTATCTTCAAGCGCTTCGGCTCTGTCATCCTTCATCACGGCCACAACAATATTATCAACCTTATAATTGCCTTCTTCTGTCGTAATGCCGTCAAGCACCATATGTGTCCGTGCAAGATAAACATTGCCGACAACCATGGCCGCCGTAAGCAGCACACTCAGAATACAGCCCAAAAGCCGCGTCTTCTTCGGGAACTGAAGTCCTGCCATCGCCGCTGCCAAAACAAAAAGCACTACAGCCAGAGCTGCGATATATTTGTCCGGAAGCACATTCAGCCGCATTGCCTGGACAATCAAAACAACCGAAACAACAATCAAAAGTCCGCATCCGATAAAACCTGCAAGCTGAAGCTTCTTACTTTTTCTGCTTTTTTTCTTTCTCTGTACTTCTTCCATCGTATCCTCCTTCGTATATGGGAAAACCATCCGGATTGCCGGAAGGGGTTTCTTATTATTTATATACTTAGAAAATAATTATACAATATAGCCGTGTAAAAATAAAGAAAAGCCGGATAATTTTCAAAAAATTTCCAGCTTTTCTTACATTATGTCAACTTATATTTATTTTTTCAGCACATTATCTATTTACACAAACGGTCTTACCACACCTTTGATATTCGAGCGGTAAGCATTCTGCAGCGGCTGAATCACAACCTTATTAAATGGCGCACACGTTGATTCAATCACCTGATTATTACCGAGATATATAGCCACATGAATGACCGTGCCTCTTGAATTTTGATAAAATATCAAGTCGCCGCGCTGTCTCTCGGCAAGGCTTACATGCTTAAATTTCGGAGACGCCCACATATTGGCAGATTCATATTCATACCCCGGCGAAGAATGTCTTACCGGATTAATCGGTGACATATCAATACCTGCTGCATAAAGTGCCTGCATTGCAAGACCACTGCAATCCACACCTGTGCCCGGTGCACCGGATGCACCGATAATATAGCTTGTTCCCAAATAATCATAGGCTCTTGCAATCATTGCTTCGAGATGATCCGAACGGGTACTTTTTGAGTTGACACGCACCGGACTCACATAGGCACCTAAATTAAACCAATCATCTTCACTATAGCCCATCGCCTTCCATGTCAAAATATCAACAACGCCGGTCTGCGGCAAACCTTTCTGACGCTGGAAAGTTTTCACACGGCTGGCAACCGTATTCGTATAAAGTGCTCCGTAAAGGCCGACAGAATCACCCATACCAAGTGCTTTTTTCACCCACACAACCTTTAATCCTTCATATCCGATACTTAAATTATATCCGCCGCCGGAAAGTGAAATAGAGTCCTTAATCTGATAATACTGAGAAGGATTTTGATAAGCGCGACCGATAACAATGGAACCTCTCGGAATCCCATAACGCTCGCAAAGTTTTGTAAATTCTACCGATTCTATAAACCCTTTAAGCACTTCAAGCCGTGTGGCGTCCTCTCCGTGCATAACATCCAGCCAATTTCTTATGCCGTCCCCATCCGGCTCCCTGTCTAATACAACCCGATATAAGACAGATATGTAATCTTCGTCTGACAGCTTTTTATCTTTAAACTCCTTGCTCTCAGTAAAACCATACATAATATCCGCCGCTGTATTTTTTCCGGTATAAAGCTGCGTTACCCATGCATTTAATCCGGAATCGTCCGGCTCTCTGCTAAGAATCAGCCGGTAGGCTCTCGTCACAAATTTTGTCATTTCAGGATATAAGTCCGCCGGTTTTGTAAGCTTCGTCTTTCCTGTCACGATACCATAGCTTTTACACAATTCATCAAATTCCTTTGATCCTGTAAAGCCGGCACAAACACAGGCACGCGACAGTCCATCATCAAATTCCTCGCACCAATCCGCAAGTCCCTGCGGATCACTTGCACGTCCCAAAATCGCATTGTATAATACTTCGATATACTGCTCATCACTATAGTCATTTCCGACAAATTCTTTACTGAACACAAAACCAGAAACAATATCTGCCCCTGTCTCTTTCCCTGATCGAAGCACCGCGCTCCACTCTGCCAGTCCTACGGCATCAGGCTCTCGAAGCAGCAGCGTCCTGTACAGCCGGGCTACGAACCCCTCAACCGAATGTTCATCAATGACTGCCGGCAAGATCTCATCTTCCGCCGCAGTCTCACTCTCTGCCGCGGTTTCACTC
>USSL01000025.1 GCA_900557175.1 uncultured Eubacteriales bacterium | reverse complement strand
TTCATCTGAGCCTTTTTCTTTTAACTCAGTTTTTCATAACTCACTTGACACTACCTGCAAATCAGGTAAAATTTTTACATGTACGGATAAGTTTATAAGAAATTTATGTAAGCGCTTACAATAAGAATACATTGTATTTTAGCAAATGTCAATTTAAAAAATAAAATTTATGGTAAAAATTTACAAGAAATGCAGAGAATGGAAGTTACAGTCTTGCGCTTTGGGCAATAAATAGTGTAATATAAAGAATAGAAAATATGTAAGGGGTTTCCCGGATGGTAAAAGTCCGAAAGGCCCTGACGTACGAGGATGTTGGGAGTATCTATGAATATTTATGATGTTGCGAAGATGGCAGGCGTATCCATTGCGACTGTATCGAGAGTTGTGAATGGAAGCCCAAAGGTAAGTGAAAAGACAAAAAAGAAAGTTTTGTCGATAATTGAGCAGGAAGACTATACTCCAAATGTTTTTGCAAGAGGGCTTGGGCTTGATTCTATGAAGACAGTAGGGATTTTATGCCCGGATATTGCGGATGATTGTATATCACGGATTGTCGCAGTGCTGGAAAAGCAGCTTAGTAAATATGGATATCATTGCATTGTCAGTAGCTCGGGTGTTGAGTGCCGGGATAAGGAAAAGTACGCCCGCCTTTTGATGTCTAAAAGGATCGATGCGATGATACTTATTGGCTCGGTTTATATGCCGGATGCCGATGACGGTCATGAGGCCGATTATATTTATGAGGCTGCAGCTAAAATACCTGTATTTTTATTGGATGCATATCTTGAAGGAAAGAATATATATAGTTTTATATGCGGCAATTATGAGGCGGTTTATGATGTGACTTCCGCTTTTATACGCAGAGGCAGAAAGCGTATACTGTTTTTGGGAGATTTTGATATTGCTTCGACAAAGGAGAAGCTGCGTGGTTATGAAATGGCTTTGAGTGATGCCGGATATCCGGTTTTGGGTGAGTTAAAGCTTAATGTCAAAAAGGATATCCACTATGTTAAAAATCTGCTGCTCGGTTATAAAGATTTGAGTTTTGATGCAGTTGTTGCCGCGGAGGATGTGATGGCTGTCGGTGCTGTAAAGTATGCAAAAGCGCGTGGACTTTATATTCCGGAGGATGTGAGTATATGCGGCTGCGGCAATTCTGTGTTTGCGGTAAGCTGTGAGCCGGAGATTACATCTGTGAATTATCATCTCAAAAAAATGTGTGTCGATGCTGTAGATTTGTTGATCAGAGTGTTTTCGGGAGAGGAAGATCTTCCGCAGGAAGTAAAAGTGCCATATACAGTTGAGAGACGCTGTACAACAGATTTTTAAAGAAAGGCACTGTATAGTGTTGGAGTGCTTTGACAGGATAAGAAAAACGAAATATTGAAAAAGAGGTTTGTTTTTGTGATTGATACATGGGCAGACCTCTTTTTATTTTACTATAAATTGTAAGTGCTTACATAATGTGAAGCATATCGGATATAGAAAATAAGCGGATGTTCATATAAAAAATAGCTAAAAAAGACAAAAAATACTGTTAAAAATTGTAAAAAACAACTTGACAAGTGAAAAAATGCATTATATACTTAGGTCATTAAGAAAGGAGTGTAAGCGCTTACATATGTCAAGGGATGCAAAACAGCTGACAATCTATGATATTTCTCAAAAAGCGGGTGTTTCAATTGCAACAGTATCAAGAGTGCTTAACGGAAATTCAAAAGTCAGTGAAAAAACAAAGGAAAAGGTATTAAAAATTATTGAATCTCTGGGATATGAACCCAATGCAGTTGCCAGAGGTCTTGGCAGCGGATCGATGAAAACGATTGGTATTTTATGTGCCGATGTTGCAGATATTTATTTGGCTAATGCAGTATCATTTTTGGAGAGGGAACTTAGAAAGAAGGGCTTTGATTTTATTTTGAATTGTACAGGACACAGTTACGAGATGAAATGTCAGTGTATGCGGATGATGGAAAGTCGTAAGGTCGATGCTGTTATTTTGGTAGGCTCTCATTATATTGAAAAGGACACTAGGAAAAATGATTATATTTATGCAACAGCAAAGCGTATTCCTGTAATGTTGGTGAATGGTTTTCTGAATGGTGAAAATATTTACTGTAATTTATCGGATGATTATGAAGCTTTTTATGAGGCTGCACTCAGGCTGATTCAAGAAGGCCGGCGTAAGATTTTGTTTTTATACAGAGAGATGACCTACAGCAGAAATAGAAAGTATGCAGGTTATTGCGATGCACTTAAAAATGCGGAAATTGCATATGATCCGGAGTTGGTGCTCAGAAGTAACAGTAAGATACAGGATACATGTGCAGCATTAAAAGCGTATTACAATAATCACAGAAATGATTTTGATGCTGTGCTGTCATGTGATGATGAGCTGGCTGTCGGGGCGCTGAAGTTTGCTCAGGAGATGAAGCTTGAGGTGCCGCGTAAATTATCAATTATCGGGTGCAATAATTCAGTTTTATCTATTTGCTGTGAACCGGAAATTTCTTCAGTTGATAATAAGTGTGAACTGCTTTGTGTCAATACTGTCAATATGCTTATGAGGGTTTTAAATGATGAGGAGGTATCGCAGAAGGTTATTGTATCAACAGAATATATTAAACGGGAAACAACAAAAAATTAATTGGTAAGGGGGTATCTAAATTGTGAGAAGTTTTATGGACAAAAATTTTATGCTTGAATCGGAAACAGCCGTGCGGTTGTACGAAAAGTATGCAAAGGATATGCCTGTGATAGATTATCATTGTCATATCAGTCCGAAGGAAATTTATGAAAATCGGCGATTTAAAAATATTACAGAGCTTTGGCTTGAGGGGGATCATTATAAATGGCGGCTTATGCGTTTTGCGGGTGTTGATGAATATTATATTACCGGTGCTGCGACAGCTTATGAAAAATTTTGTAAGTACGCTGAGGTTTTGCCGGAGGCTATTGGAAATCCGTTGTATCATTGGAGCCATATGGAGCTGAAAAAGTATTTTGGTTACAATGGGCTTTTAAATCGGGAGACAGCGAATGAGGTGTGGACGTTATGCAACCATATATTGACAGAAAAAGAACTTTCAGTCAGAGAAATTATTCGTCGATCCAATGTAGAAATTATCTGTACGACGGATGATCCGGCAGATGATTTAATGTGGCATCGCAAATTAAAGGAAACTGATATTGAAACAAAAGTGTATCCGGCATGGCGTCCGGATAAGCTGTTGAATATTGAACTTTCAGATTTTACTGATTATGTAAAGCGGTTTGGGGATGTGGCCGGCGAAAAGATTTGCTGTTGGGATTCTTTAAAAAATGCAATTTTAAAGAGGATGGATTATTTTGATGCAAATGATTGTGTTGTCAGCGACCACGGGCTTTTATATGTGCCTTATGAGGAATGCAGTGATAAGGAAGCCGATGCTATTTTAAAAAAGGCACTTAGAAAAGAACATTTAACATTGTCTGAGACTGAAAAATATAGGACAAAGCTTATGTTGTTCTTGGGCGCAGAGTACAGTAAGCGCCAGTGGGTAATGCAGCTGCATTATAGTTGTGAGAGGAATATAAATTCAGAACAATATGGCAAGCTGGGGGCAGATACAGGTTATGATTGTATTAGTAATTATGCACCATCCTATAAGCTGACGGCATTGCTTGATGCGTTGGCAGTGAAAGACAGACTTCCAAAAACAATTTTGTATTCTTTAAATCCATCAGATAATGCGGTTATTGATTCAATTATAGGCGGTTTTCAAAATGGGATGACTGCAGGGAAGATTCAGCATGGAAGCGCTTGGTGGTTTAATGATAATAAATCAGGTATGGAGATGCAGCTGATATCACTGGCGCAGCTTGGCGTGCTTGGAACATTTGTAGGGATGCTGACGGATTCCAGAAGCTTTTTATCATATACACGCCATGATTATTTCAGAAGAATATTATGCAATCTTTTGGGACGCTGGGTTGAAGCCGGAGAGTATCCGCAGGATGAAACGGCACTTGAGCGGGTTATCAGGGGGATTTCCCATGATAATGCCCAAAGCTACTTTAACTTTAAGTGATGAGGAGGAATGTTTCTAAATGGGAAGTAAAAGTGAAGCCGAGACGATTTTGCAGGTCAAAGGTCTAAAGAAACGCTACGGCAGCAATGAAGTATTAAAGGGTGTTGATATTGAAATTAAAAAAGGTGAGGTTATTGCAATTATCGGACCTTCCGGCTGCGGAAAAAGTACTTTTATACGCTGCCTGAATTTTTTAGAGCAGGCGGAAGATGGAGAGATTATTTATCACGGTCAGGATTTAAGAAAGCTGGATAAAAAGAAAAGGAATGAGGCGCTTAAAGCTGTCGGCATGGTTTTTCAGCAGTTTAATCTTTTTCCGCATAAGACAGTGATTGATAATATTACGATGGCGCCGCAGCTTGTGCAAAAGGTTTCAAAAGAGGAGAGCAGAAAAAAGGCAATGAAGTATTTAAGCCTTGTAAGGCTTGCTGAGAAGGCGGATAAGTATCCGTCAAATTTATCGGGCGGCCAACAGCAGCGTGTTTCGATTGCAAGAACATTATGTATGGAACCGGAATTAATTCTTTTTGATGAGCCGACATCTGCTTTGGATCCGGAAATGGTCGGAGAAGTTTTAGATGTTATGAAAACGCTGGCTGATGAAGGTATGACGATGGTTGTTGTTACCCATGAAATGGGGTTTGCAAGAGAGGTTGCCGATAGAGTTGTATTTATTAATGAAGGTGTTATTCAGGAAAATACAACGCCGAAGGAGTTTTTTGAGAATCCTAAAAACGAACGGCTAAAAGAATTTTTGAGCAAGATGCTGTAAAGCAAATTTATAAAACTAAAGCTAGGAGGAGAACAATGAGTTTAGTAAAGGTTGCAAAACGAAAGGAAGTTGTCTTTGATTATGTGGATGGTTATGCAAGGACAGAAGTATTAAAGGGGGAATCAGAGCAGGCAAAATTCTTTAGATGCGCGCTTAAACCGGGTGTTTCAGTAAAACCGGAATTGTATACGACAAAAGAGCATACACAGGTATTTATATTTTTAAAGGGAAAAGGCTATGTTGTGACACCGAATAAAGGCTTTAATATTGAAAAAGAGGCAGCTGTATTTGTGCCGGATTATGATACCGAGGCTTTTGAAATTGTATGTGCGTCTGATGCGAAAGAACCTTTGGAATATATCCATATTATTACAGAACTTAATGATTATGACAAACACTGTCTGTATGCTTCTAAAATGCGTCTTCCAAGATTTAGAAACATTTCTGATGGATGGAATTATTATGAAGACTTTAAAGATGAAGGCATTCAGTCAAAAATGCTTTTAGAGCATCGTAATCTCGGACGTGTATCATGTGGGGCGGTGCTTGGAGACGGCCCTTCTAAAGTAGGACAGCACATACACGATGCGCTCAGTCAGTGGTATATTATGCTTCCGGGTTCGAAGATGACCTATACAGCCGGAGATGAATCTGTTGTATTAGAGGGCGGTGATATAAGTTATACGCCGACAGGCTATTATCACGGAACAACAGTTGCTGAGGGGGATAAGCTTGATTATTTATGGTTTGAAATGGTTTTGGAAGCTTATCCGGGTGAAATTGAATAATTGCTGAATGGAGGAAATAAAAAATGTCATTTGTTAAAGTGTCAAGAGGTGCAGATATTGTTTATAACTATGATGAAAATGGGGTTGCAAGAGTTCCGATACTTATCGGTGAATGCAAAGACTGTGAGCTTGAACGTATTTCTATAAAACCGGGATGTTCGTGGACACCTGAGGTTTATAAACTTGAAGAACATAACCAGGTTTTTTTGTTTGTTGATGGTGAGGGTTATGTAAGGACACCGAGAAAAATCTATAATATTAAAGAGGTTTCTGTATTTGTTCCGGAATTTGACAAGGAAAGATTTTCGATTCATTGTGCCGAGAAATCTAAAAAACCTCTATATATTGTTCACGCAGTATCTGAAATTGCAGAATATGATATTCAGTGTCTGAAGCATGCAAGAATGTCGCTCCCAAGATTCAGAGGTTTGTCAGAGGCATGGCTTTATAAGGAATTTAATACAGCGGAAAATGTTCAGCAGATTACATTGTTAGAGCATCGTAATTTAGGGCGTCTTTCTATGGGAGCAACAATTGATGACGGCCCTACAGAGGTAGGAACGCATATTCACAATGAACTTGAACAGTGGTATATCACACTTCCGGGTGCCGAGTTTACATATTTCGCAGAGCATGACGGCGAAAAGGAAGAAATTCATGTGACATCAGGTGATATTACGTTTACACCGCACGGTTCCCATCATGGCAGCGTATGCAAGGAGGGTGAGGCATTCAGATATGTCTGGTTTGAACTTTGTACAGACGGATATCCGGGAGATTTGGCATAGACAATGAAAAATTTTGAGCTTTTGGGAAGTAATGCGCCATATATCCGATATCCGCTTGAACATTTCTTTGATGTACAGAAGAAGCTTGGAGTAAAGAATATAGATTTTGTTCTTCAGGCACCGCATATTTATATTGACAGTAGCAAAACGATTGGTACAGAGAAGGTAAAGCGGCTTATGTCTGAAAATAAGATAAAGATTTTGGCAGTAACTGTATGTCCGTACCGGTACACGGTTTGTGCCGGTCAACATTCGATACAGGCAGAAAAATCCAAAGCTTATTTCAAACAATGTATTTTAACGGCAGAGGCGTTAGAAGCGAATTATGTATGTATAACGGCAGAAGGCGGCTGCTTTGATAAAAATAAAAGCGAGATGCTTGCATATGCAGTCGAAAACCTAAATGAGCTTGCAGTATTTGCGAAAACGCATTATATGACATTGTTGTTGGGAACTGCATTTGGTCCGGATTGCCCTGAAAATGCCGCATCTCCTGCACTGTATTCGATAGAAGATGTTCGATATATAATGGACAGAGTTGATAGAAATGTGTTGAAACTTTATGTGGATACGGAAGTAATTAGTACTGCTGGAGAGACAATCAGCGACTGGCTCACCGAGTTTGGAGATGATATAAAACTGATTCGCATGACAGACGGAAATTATCATGGCTACAGAGTGTGGGGAGATGGTTGTCTGCCTTGTTCCAAATATGTAGGAGAAATAAAAAAATCCGGTTGGAATGGGCTTATTTCACTGCAGATGCCAGGAGAAGCTTATTTGGAAAATGCGGAAACTGCAGATCAAAAAAATCGCAGCTATATTAAGAAAGTGACAGGGTGGTAATGAATGGCATCAATTAAAAGAGAACAACTTGTTGCGATGAATCAACATTACAGGCGCTTTTCTTTAGATTATTTTCTGGATTGTCAGGAAAGAATCGGATTTAAAAATATTGAACTTTGGTGCGGTGCCTCTCATTTTTATGTGGATGCTGACGGTTATGAAGCTTGTGGACCGCTGAAGAAAAAATTGAGAGCACATAGACTTAAAGTCGTATCGGTGACAATACCGAGCTGTGCATACCAATATCAGTATTCCTCTCAGGAAAAGGAAATTTTTGAGCAGAGTTTTAAGTATTTTTCAAATGGCATTGAAATTGCCTCAGAGCTTGGTGCCGACAGGATTGTTGTGAATTCTGGTTGGGGATATGTTGGTGAAGATAAATCAGAAATGTGGAAACGTTCTGTACATCAACTTCGACGGATGGCCGAAAAGGCGCAGCAGTATGATGTCGTATGTGTTATGGAATCTATGAAGCGCGATGAGACAAATATTGTCAATAGCCTTGAATCAGCTCAAAGAATGTATGAAGCGGTTAATCACCCGAATTTAAAGATGATGATTGATTCGATTGCGACAGGTGCAGCGGGGGAAACATTGGAGGACTGGTTTAATGTGTTTGGTGAGCATATTATCCATATGCATTTTTTGGACGGTAATCCGTATGTGCATCAAATATGGGGTGATGGAAGTACACCGTTGGAAAAGCAGCTTCGCATATTGAATGAAAGAAATTTTAAAGGGTATTTGGTGCAGGAAATTGCCGATGAAAAATATTTTGTAAATCCTTATGCGGCGGATATAAGAAATATGAGGGTATTAGAAAGATTTATTGAGGAGGATTAAGCAATGAAAAAAATAGCTAAAAGATCTATAGTAGCATGTGTGGCAGCAATGATGGCATTTGCCTTGACGGCATGTTCGGGAAGTCCGGAAACAAAAGAAACACAAAAACCGCAGACGGAAGGTCAGTCAGAGCAAAAAACAGATGCTTCGGGCGCTGATGATTCTTTGCAGAAAGTTTTAGATGCAGGGAAGCTTGTTGTAGGCGCAGAGGGCAATTGGGAGCCGTATGTTTTCCATAATGAGAACGGTGAATTAGATGGCTTTGAAGTTGCGATGGCCGGTGAAATTGCAAAGAAGCTTGGTGTTGAGCTTGATATGGCCAATAATATTGCAGATTCTTGGGATGGCGTTTTGGCAGGACTTGATGCAGAAAGATATGATGTGGTTATATGCGGCTGTGCCCCGACACCGGAGAGAAAGGAGATTTATACGGTTTCAGAGCCGTATGGCGAACAGCTGATAGGGCTTGTTGTTAAAAAGGATAATGAGGCAATTAAAGGGTTTGAAGATTTAAAGGGGAAGACATCAGCGAATTCATTGTCATCCAGTGCAGGAAATATTGCAAGAAGCTATGGCGCAGAGCTTGTCGAAGCTTCACTTGAACAGGGAATGCTTTTAATTCAACAGGGACGTGCAGATTGTACGATTAATGATGCTGCATCAATTAACGCGTATTTAAAGGCAAATCCGGATTCTGATGTAAAAATTGCTGCTTATTACGAACCTGAAAATGCTTATGAAACTCAGTCTGCAGTGTTAATGCGTAAGGGAAGCGACGAACTGTGTAAAGCAATTAATAAAGCCATTGAAGAAATTATTGCCGAGGGAACAGCAAAAGAACTTGCTGTAAAATATTTTGGTGAAGATTTTGCAGATAATGTGACTTTATATAAATAAGAGTCTAGTGGACAGGGAAGAAATGTAAATTGATAAAATGAGGCAGACGGCAGGCAATGCCTGCCGTCTGTCTGACAGGAGGTAAAGACATTTATGGGAGAAACACTACAGTTAGTTGCGGAATCATTTATGCCGATGGTGATTGCAGGTTTTAAATATTCGATTCCGATGATGCTTATTTCTTTTTTTCTTGGACTTCTTTTAGCCTTGCTTGTTGCTCTTGGCAGAATGTCAAGATTTAAACTGCTTTCGGCTCTTTGTGCGTTTTATGTATGGATTATTAGAGGAACGCCGCTGTTGGTTCAGTTATTCATTATTTTTTATGGACTTCCAAGT
This sequence comes from uncultured Eubacteriales bacterium, assembly GCA_900557175.1. GTDB lineage: Bacteria > Bacillota > Clostridia > Lachnospirales > Lachnospiraceae > Scybalocola_A. The sequence goes on along the minus strand of USSL01000025.1, from coordinate 4,428 downwards.
GTCGGTATTGTGTTTTCGCCGTTTGTATCGGCAATTATTGGACTGACAATTAGTCAGGGTGCCTATAATTCAGAGGTTATCAGAGGCGCGCTAACCGGTATTCCCAAAGGACAGCATGAGGCACCGTATGCCCTTGGAATGACAAAATTTCAGACATTGATTCATGTGATTATTCCTCAGGCTGCATTAACAGCTGTTCCGGCTTTAGGTAATTCTTTTATAAGTTTATTAAAGGACACATCTTTGACTTCGGTGCTCACTGTTCAGGAAATTTTTATGGTAGCAAAGCAGATTTCGGCAATTCAGTATAAGCCGTTGATTTTATATATTGAAGCAGCCTTTGTATATTTAGTATTCAGTACATTTTTAACATGGGTACAGACAAAGCTTGAAAAGAGATTAGGAAAACATCTTGTAGCGGAGGTGGAGTGATAAGTTATGCAGATGACATTAAGATGGTACGGCAGCTCGTATGACACTGTGACTTTAGAACAAATTCGTCAGATACCGGGCGTGAAAGGTGTAATTACAACACTTTATGATACGGCACCGGGAGATGTGTGGCCTCAGGAGAAAATTCATCAGCTTAAGATGGAAGTCGAGGCGGCAGGACTTAAAATCGCAGGCATTGAAAGTGTGAATGTCCATGAGGCGATTAAGGCGGGACTTCCTGAACGGGAACAATATATTCAAAATTATATTGAGACATTGGAAAATTTGGGGAAAGAAGATATTCATCTCGTCTGCTATAATTTCATGCCGGTTTTTGACTGGACGAGAACAGAGCTCGCAAGGGTGCGTGCTGACGGTTCGACAGTACTTGCGTATACGCAGGCTGCTGTAGATGCATTAAAGCCTGAGCGCATGTTTGATACAATTGTGGGAGATATGAACGGTGCTGTAATGCCGGGCTGGGAACCTGAACGGATGGCGCATGTCAGGGAAGCGTTTGAATTATATAAGTCCGTTGATAGTGAGAAGCTTTTTGAAAATCTTGTATATTTCCTTGAAAGGATTATGCCTGTATGTAATAAATATGATATCCACATGGCAATTCATCCGGATGATCCGGCATGGCCTGTTTTCGGACTTCCGAGGATTATTATAAATAAAGAAAATATCTTACGTCTTATGAAGGCTGTAGATAATCCGCATAATGGTGTGACCTTTTGTTCCGGTTCATATGGGACAAATCTTGAAAATAACCTGCCGGAGATGATTCGGGCGCTCAAGGGCAGAATCCACTTTGCCCATGTGAGAAATCTGAAATTTAATTCATCAGATGATTTTGAAGAAGCGGCACATTTATCTTCGGATGGGACATTTGATATGTATGAAATTATGAAGGCACTTTATGATATTGGATTTGATGGACCGATACGACCAGATCATGGACGTATGATTTGGGGCGAAAAGGCGATGCCCGGTTATGGATTATATGACAGAGCACTTGGTGCAGCTTATTTAAACGGACTTTGGGAAGCAATTGAAAAAGGGGAGAGGGTAAGTGAGATTAAATCATGAAGATATTGTCAGCTGTCGGCAGCAGTGGCTTTTAAAGGGTTACAGCCTGCCGGAGTATTCACGGGAAGCAATGATTGAAAAAACAAAGGCAGCGCCGGTATGGATTCATTTTGGCAATGGTAATATTTTCAGAGCTTTTCAGGCAAATATTGTTCAGAAGCTTTTAAATGAAAATATTATGGAAACAGGGTTGATTGCCGCAGAAGGATACGATGAAGAAATTATAGAAAACGTAAGCAGACCTCATGATGATTATAGTATTCTGGTGACATTAAAGGCTGATGGGAACGTTGAAAAAACAGTGATTGGCAGTGTGGCAGAAACTTTGATATTAGACTGCAGTAAAGAAAATGAGTTTGTACGGCTTAAAGAGATTTTTAGTGCAGATACACTTCAACTGGCATCTTTTACAATTACAGAAAAGGGCTATAAGCTTACAGATGCCAACGGCAATATTGCTGATATTGTCAGTGCTGATTTTAAAACCGGTCCAAAGCGGCCGAAAAGTTATATTGGAAAGGTAACGGCTCTATTGTATGCGCGGTTTAAAGCTGGTGGGAAACCGATTGCTATGGTAAGTATGGATAATTGTTCTCATAATGGTGATAAGCTTTTTGAAGCTGTTTTGCAGTTTGTAAGGGCATGGACATCAGCGGGATTTTGCGAACCGGCTTTTGAAGCTTATGTCAGCAGCCCCGATAAGGTTTCTTTTCCGTGGACAATGATTGATAAAATTACGCCTCGTCCGGATAATGCTGTGATGGAAATGCTTCAGTGTGATGGTGTTGAAGAAATATCGCCGGAGGTAACATCTAAGAATACATATATCGCACCGTTTGTAAATGCGGAAAAGCCGCAGTATCTTGTCATTGAAGATAATTTTCCCAATGGCCGTCCGCCACTTGAAAAAGCCGGGGTTATATTTGCAGACAGACAAGCAGTCGAAAAAACAGAAAAGATGAAAGTATGTACTTGTCTTAATCCACTGCATACAGCGTTGGCCGTTTTTGGATGTTTGTTAGGCTATAAAAAAATATCGGATGAGATGGATGATGCTTGTCTTAAAAAACTTGTATTTAAAATCGGCTATGAGGAAGGCCTGCCGGTTGTTGTTCATCCGGGGATTATAGAACCGAAAGCTTTTATCGATGAGGTTATTAACGAAAGAATACCAAATCCTTTTATGCCGGATACGCCTCAGAGAATAGCAACAGATACTTCGCAAAAAATGGGCGTTCGTTTCGGGGAAACGATTAAAGCGTATATGGCTAAGGAAGATAAAAATATGAAAAATCTTCAGATGATACCGCTTGTGATTGCGGGGTGGCTGAGATATTTGATGGGCATTGACGATGAAGGCAAAGACTTTGAAGTCAGTCCGGATCCTTTGTATGGAACATTAAAGACATATGTTTCAGATATAAAGCTTGGAAATAATGAGCTTTTTGATTTAAAGGAAGCAATTATACCTGTGTTGACAAATACACATATTTTCGGAGTGAATCTTTATGAAGCGGGACTTGGAGAAAAAATCACAGCATATTTTTCAGAATTGACAGCAGGTAAAGGTGCGGTGAGAAGAACGCTTGAAAAGTATGTGGGAGAAATGTGAGAATATGGAAAATAAAGTAATATTTAAAGACTTAGAAAATGCAGGCGTTGTTCCGGTTGTTGTTTTGGAAGATGTCTCTTGTGCCCTGCCGTTGGCCAAGGCTTTAAAAGATGGTGGCATTTATTGTGTGGAGATTACTTTCAGAACAAATGCGGCTGCAGCATCAATCAGGGCAATTGCCAATGCTTATCCGGAGATGCTTGTTGGTGCAGGAACAGTGCTGACAGCAGCTCAGGCAGCTGAGGCAATTAAAGCCGGTGCAAAATTTATTGTGACACCTGGATATAGTCGGGAGGTCGTGGATTATTGCATTAAACAAAATTTTCCGGTGATTCCGGGCTGCATGGATACTTATACAATACAGCTTGCGCTTGCAGCGGGTATTAAGGTCATCAAGTTTTTTCCGGCAGAGGCAGCTGGTGGCATAAAAATGCTGAAGGCGCTTTCTGCACCATATAAAATGATTAAATTTATGCCAACCGGAGGAATTAATGAAAATAATATCCGGGATTACTTAAGTCTAGACAATGTGATTGCCTGTGGTGGAAGTTGGATAGCAGAATCAGAATTAATTGCGCGTAAAGCGTATGATGAAATTACACTGCGTGCAAAAAATGCAGTAATATGTGTATGTGATGCCCGGAAGAAAAGAGAATGTGATGGATAAAAAAACATTATTAGTCGGAGAACCTATGGGATTATTTATTGCCTGCGAAGAAGGCAAACTGAGCGATATTAATAGTTATAGTTTTGCTGTTGCGGGGGCAGAATTAAATGTTGCCGTCGGGATGGCTCGCCTTGGGCAAAAGGTAGGTTATTATACAAAGCTTGGAGATGATCCTTTTGGCAGGCGTGTACTTGATGTGCTCAGAAAAAATAAGATATCAACGGAGTTGATTATGCTGTCGGGAGAAAAGCCGACAGGAATGATGCTTAAATCAAAGGTTTCAGAAGGCGATCCGGATATATTTTATTTTAGAAAGAATTCAGCAGCGTCAACGATAAATGCAGATGATATTATGGCGTTGGATTTGGAAGGATATCATGCAGTACATATGACAGGGATTACACCGGCGATTTCAGAAAGTGCGAAGGAAGCTGTGTTTGCGCTGATCCGGCGAGCGAAAAATAGAGGTATACGCCTGTCGTTTGATCCAAATCTTCGTCCGATGCTTTGGCAGAATGCCCAAAATATGCGAGAAACCATTCATAGTATTGCATTTCAAAGCGATTTGTTTTTGCCGGGAATTAAAGAGGTAGTGCAGCTGACAGGTATCCTGGAACCGGAGGCT